>NZ_DAIQNN010000089.1:0-10573 GCF_036788415.1 Rubrimonas sp.
GAGCCCATACCGGACCCAACGCAATCATGCTGCACGCGCGCGCAGCGTGGTTAGTTGCGGCTGGGGCCAAGATCCATGCTGCGGCGCCGATCAGAGAGCGGACATTCGTTGCGATAGCGTCATGGTCGCGGTCCGCGGATAAGCGGGGCGGAAAAAGGATCGTCGCTCGCCGACCTATGATCAGGGTCAAAGCAGGTTTCCCCGTCGGCCCATCAGGCTGAGCACGACGAGCGGGAGCGCCGTGGTGATGAGGATGGTCACGAACGCCATCGCCATGCCGAGGCCCACCGACCCCTGCTCGAACTGCCGCCAGATATAGGTCGAGATCGTCGAGACCCCGACCGGCGCCACCACCACCGATGCGACCAGCTCCCGCGTGGCGACGGCGAAGACGAGCAGCATCGCGGCCAGCAGGCTCGGCAGGATCAGAGGCAGCAGGATGCGGCGGAACGCCACCGCAGGCGGGGCGCCGGCCACGCGGGCCGCAGCCTCGAGATTGTCGCCGATCTGGTGGAAGGCGGCGGTGGCGTAGCGCACCGGCTGCGGCAGCAGGATGCAGCAATAGGCCAGCAGCAGGATCATCGCTGTGTTGTAGGGGGTGACCGGCAGCCAGGGCTGGTTCCAGGCGAGGATCAGCCCGACTGCCACGACGATGCCGGGCAGCGCGTTGGGCAGGATGGTCAGCACGTCCAGGACGCTGCGCCCGCGCGCCTGCGACTTCACCACGGCATAGGCCGACAGAGCCCCGAGAAGGCCGGTGACGAGCGCTGCGGCGAGGCCCAGCGACAGGCTCGTCCCAAGCGCCTTCAGCGCCCCGGGCGCATCGGTGAGGATCGTCGCGAAGTTGCTCAGGCCGAGATTGGACCGGGCGAGGCCCCCCGACAGGGTCCGCGACAGCGCGGTTGCGAGGATCGCAGCCAGCGGCAGCAGGGTCGCGACGAAGGCGACCGTCGCGAAGAGGGCGAGGACCGGGAGCGTCCACACGCCGAGCGCGCGTCGCACGCTGTTCTGCGGCTTCCCGGTGGTGGCCTCGTAGGAGCGGCGGTTCAGGACCCAGCGTTGCAGGAGGAAGGCGCCGAAGGACAGGACCACCAGCACCAGCGACAGGATCGCCGCCCCCGGCAGATCGATCGGCCAGTCGGAGACGCGCAGGTCGATGGCGGTGACCAGCACGTCGAACCCCGCCCGGGAGCCGAGGGCGGCGGGGGTGCCGTATTCCTCGATCGCCATGGCGAAGACCAGCAGCAGGCTCGCCGCGAGTCCCGGCGTCGAGAGCGGCAGGGTGATGCGCCAGAAGGCGCGGGCCGGGCTCGCGCCGAACACGCGCGCCACATCGGCGTAGCGCGAGCCCACGGTCTCCAGCGTGCGCGAGACGGCGAAATAGACGACGGGAAAGGTGTTGAGCGTCATCACGAAGACGATGCCGGGCAGCGAGAACAGGAACGACGCGAGGTCGAACCCCGCGATCTGCGCGAGGTATCCGCGCGGCTGCAGCGTCATGATCCAGCCGAGCACGGCGATGTAGGGCGGGATCATGAAGGGGATGAGGAACAGCACGTCCCAGACGACCGCGCCCGGCACGCGGAACAGCGCCCGCAGCGCGGCGAGCGGCACGGCCACCGCCGCCGACAACGCGACGACGCAGACGCCCAGAAGCACCGTCCTGCCGGCCATGCCGAGCAGCTTGGGATCGCCGAGCGCATCCGCCATCGCGGAGAAGGGCGCGGCGAAGGAGCCGCTCCCCAGCTGCGGGAACACCGCCTGCAGCAGGATGGCCGCGAACGGCACGGCCACGACCACGGCGAGCCCCGCCGCGGCGAGCGCGACGGCGGGGTGGATCGCCGCGCGCGTCCGCGCCACGCGCGCCGCCTTACTGCGCGAAGATCGCGCCGAAGGCTTCGAGCGTTTCGGCGCGCTGGCCATACGCCGCGTCCGCGTCGATCGGCAGGATCGTCAGGTCGGCGATCAGCGGGCGGTCCGCCGCGACGTCGCTGCGCGCGGGCATGAGGTTCTCACTGGCGACGATGGCCTGACCAGCGTCGGACAGCACATAGTCGACGAACTTGCGCGCGTCGTCCTGGTTCTTCGACCAGTTGAGGATCATCACCGGCCGCGGCGCGACGACGGTCCCGCTCTCGGGGAAGATGACCTCGATCGACTCGCCCTTGGCCTTCGCGTTGAGCGCGATGTAGTCGACCGCGCCGAAGACCGCGGCCTTGGCGCCCTGCAGCACCGGGTTGAGCGCCGCGGCGTTGGCGCCGGCGACAGCGGCGCCGTTGGCGGCGAGGCTCTCGAACAGCTCCATGCCCTGCGTCGCCGACAGCGCGGCGACCAGTTCGAAGGCCGAGCCCGATTGCGCAGGGTCGGGGAGGTTCACGAGGTCCTTGTAGTCGGGCCCGGCGAGATCGGCCCATTCGGCGGGCCGCGGCGTTCCCGACGCCGGGTTCCAGGCGATGGCGAGCGCCGCCACGCCCTGCGCCACAGCCGTCTCGGTCTTGAGGAAGTCGGGCACGGTCGCCGCGTTCGGGCTCGCATAGGGCGCGAGCCAGCCGCGCGCGGCGAAATCGGTCGCGGTGTCCCAGGAGGCCGAGATCAGCACGTCGACCACCGGGTTGGCGGCCTCGGCCTCGATCCGGGCCATCACCTTGCCCGTGGTGGCCTGGAAGAACTCGACCTTGACGCCCGTCTCGGCGGTGAATCCCGCCGCGAGCTTCTCGATCAGCGCGCCGGGGCCGGCGGTGTAGACGGTGACGTCGGCGGCGGCGGCGCCGGCGATGAGCAGGGTCGCAGCGGCGACGCCGGCGCGGAGCGTGGCTTCGAGCATGGTCTTCTCCTTAATGGGCGGGTGCTTGGGTCCGGGCTGGAAACCAGCGCAGACGCTCGGGGACGATCTCCAGCCCGATGCGCTCCCCAAGGCGCATGCGGGCGTCGCTTGCAATCTGGACGGTCAGCCCCGAGGCCTCGGCGTCGAGACGGATGGTCGCCACATAGGCCATGTCGCGATACTGCATCGCCACCACCTGGCCACGGAGCGTCGCCTCCTCGGCGGGGGCTATCCGCAGTGCGCGCGGCGCTGCGAGGACGTCGGCGCGCGCGGCCTCCGGGCGATCCGAGGGTGGGCGGAACGGGTCGCTCAGCGGCCCGAGCGCGCGGGCCCCGAGCGACCATCCGTCGCCGACCCGCGTCAGCGGCAGGATCGCGCCCAGACGCAGGAACGCGGCGACTGCGGCGCTCGCCGGGCGCTCGACCAGATCCTCGGGCGCGGCGAGCTGGACGATCCGCCCGGCGTCCATCACCGCGACCTCGTCGGCGAGCGTCAGCGCCTCGGACTGGTCGTGCGTGACGTAGATTGCGGTCAGGCCGAGACCCCGGATCAAGGCGCCCAGTTCGGCTACCATGGTCTCGCGGAGTTCGCGGTCGAGATTCGACAGGGGCTCGTCGAACAGCACGATCCGCGGCGCGCCGACGATCGCGCGGGCGATGGCGACGCGCTGTTGCTGTCCGCCCGACAGCGCCGATGGGCTGCGCCCGGCGAAAGCGGCCAGCCCCACGCGTTCGAGCGCGGCGGCGACGCGCCGCTCGCGTTCGCCGCGGGGCGTCCCCGCCATCTCGAGCGGGAAGGCCACATTGCCCGCGACGCTCAGATGCGGCCACAGCGCATAGTCTTGGAACACCATGCCGAGGCCCCGCGCCTCGGGCGGCGCGCTCCGGCCCGGGCCCGCGACGACGCGGCCCTCGATCGCGATCTCGCCGGAGCTCGGCGACAGGAGTCCGGCGACCAGCCGCAGGAGCGTGGTCTTGCCGCAGCCCGAGGGACCCAGCAAGGCGAGCGTCCCGCCAGGCGGCACCGCGACGTCGACGCCGCGCAGAACTTCGGTCGCGCCGTAGCTCAGACGCAGATCATGCGTCGATATCGCTGGGGTCACCGCGCCGAGCGCCCTGTCTTCCATGCCGCCCGATCCCGCGTCTCTGGTCTGGAGCGACACGTAGTGGGCGGACGCGACAGTTTGATGACGGCGCGTTGCGCGCGCTTCGGCGGGGTCCGCATTCATCCAACTGTCGCAGAGCCGTGCTAGCTCTTGACCGACTGTTTCTGACGGAGATGGACCAATGCCCAGACCGATCCTACTCGCCGCCGCCATGGGCTTCGCCCTTCTCTCAGATGCCGCCCACGCCGAGGCGCTCGGCGGTCTCGCCTTCAGCGAAACCACGCCGCACGCCGCCACGATGACCCGGAAGGACGACTTCACCATCGTCGGCGCCGAGGACCTGATGGGCCTCAAGGCGATGAATGAGGACGGGACCGTCCGCGCGATCATCGAAATCCCGACGGGCACCTCGGCGAAGTGGGAGGTGAGCAAGGACGATCCCAAAGCCGTCTATTGGGAATTGCGCAAGGGCGCGCCGCGCCTGATCAACTTTCTCGGCTATCCAGGCAATTACGGCTCCATCCCCGGCACCGCCCTTCCCAAGGAACTCGGCGGCGACGGCGACCCCCTCGACGTGATCGTGCTCGGCCAAGCCGTGCCGCGCGGCGAGGTGGTGGACGTGCGCGTGATCGGCGTGCTGAAGATGCTCGACGGCGGCGAACAGGACGACAAACTCGTGGCGGTGCTGGCCAAGGACTCGCCCTTCGCTCATGTCGAGAGCATGGCGCAGCTCGACTCGGAATTCCCCGGCGCAAGCCAGATCGTCGACATCTGGTTCGCCAACTACAAGGGCCCGGACGGCGGCATGGAGGGACTCGGGTTCGAAGACGCCAAATCCGCCCGCGCCGTCCTCGAAGCAGCCGCCGCGAACTTCGAAGCCGGCCGCTGATCGCGCCGGACGTTCTCGCGCCTTAAGCTCCGGTCAGGTTGCTGGCCGGAGCGCCGACTTGGTCGTCGGCAATGCGCACCGATCACCGGCAGGGCCGAGCTTGGGCAGGAAGCACCGACTGCGGGGGCCGAGTCGACTTCACGCGCGCCGCGCTTAGCACTTCTAGGCCGAGTTTGTAGATTAGCATGGGGTCCCGACGCCGATCGGCGTCGCAGACCATTGATCTGTCATGGGCGTATGAGGTCTCGGCATCGGGCCAATCAACAACCGGTCCGCTGGTGAATGTCAGCTTCTGATGCGAATGCTGTGTCGCGCCATGACCCCGAAGCGAGCGACGCCGCAACGACCTCGGTCAAACTGATGAATTGCTGCAGCCGCGCAAGCCCGCAAGGTCCGCCACTCGGTGACCTGGTAACGTAGTGGCCGACCGCTGCTGCCAGTCGCCGTAACCGAGGGCGGCGCGTGCGGACCAAGACGACGCCCGCGGCTGGCGGCGACGATCGGGTCGCCGCCAGCGCCGCCTTCTTCGCAACCGGGCCGCCATCCTAGCCGGACCGCGGACCCGAGGCGCATCGGAGGCTCAGAACTCCTCATCCATTTCAGCGTCGTCGAACCCGCCCTGGGCGAGCGGGTCCTCTTCGGACGCCATCGCCTCGTCCGCGCCGAACATGCCGCCGATCGCATTCGCCAGCATCATGCCGCCCGCGACGCCCATCGCCGTCTGCGCCGCGCCGGCGAGGAATCCGCCGCCCTGCGGCGCGGCCTGCATCGGCGCCTGCCCGGCGGACCGGCGCATCGACGCGGTCGGGCGCGCGGGCGCGCCGCCGCCGAACAGACCGCTGAAGAGACCGCCCGCGGCGGGGCGCTGCGCAAGTTCGGCCTCGAGTTGCTCGATGCGCGCCTGCGCTTCGTTCAGCGCGTATTCCTGCACGACGATCGTCTGCGCCATGAAGTAGGGGGCCTTAGGCTGCTTCGCGAGGCGCTCGGCGATGAAGGCGTCGGCCTGCCCGTCGACGGGCGGGGCCTGCCGCTCGACGACGGCGAGCTTGCCGAAGAGGCCCTCGATGGCGGCGCGGTCGTTCTGGTCCATTGGATTTCTCTCCTGTCTGTGGACGCTCATTCCTCCCGCTGGCCCGTGAACTGGAGCAGCAGCTGGAAGATGTTGACGAAGTTGAGATAGAGCGACAGCGCGCCCATGACCGCCATCTTCTGGTCCGTCTCGGCGCCCAGATGCTCGGCGTACTGCGCCTTGATCGCCTGCGTGTCCCAGGCGGTCAGTCCGAGGAAGACGACGATGCCGATCACCGAGATGGCGAACTGCAGCGCGGTCGAGCCGAGGAAGAGGTTCACGACGCTGGCGATGATGACGCCGATCAGGCCCATGATCAGGAACGAGCCGACCTGGGTCAGGTCGCGCCGCGTGGTGTAGCCGTAGAGGCTCATCCCGAGGAACATCCCGGCTGCGATGAAGAAGGTCCGCGCGATCGACAGGCCGGTGAAGACGAGGAACACCGAGGCCAGCGACAGGCCCATCACGGCGCAGAACGCCCAGAAGGCGGCCTGCGCTCCCGCGGCCGACATGCGCTCGATCCGGAAGCTGAACACCAGCACGAAGGCCAGCGGCGCGAGCATCGCCACCCATTTCAGCGGCGTGGAGAAGATCGGCACGTAGAGCGCCGGCGTCGCCGCGACGATGAAGGCCACGAGGCCGGTCAGCGCGACGCCGCCCGCCATGTAGGTGTAGATGCGCAGCATGTGTTGACGCAGGCCATCGTCGAAGGCGGCGCCGGTCCGGGCGGTGGGGGCGAAGCCCGCCGAGCGGGCGTAGGGGGACTGGCTCATCGTCGGCTCCCGTCTGTGCTGGGTGAGAGGATCAGTGGAGGCTGTCGAAAAGACGCCGCGCCGCGCGGTCGAGACCGTCGGCCTCGACGCCCGCGACGACGGCGTAGGCGACCTCGCCGATCTGGAAGTAGGCCGCCTCGGTCGCGCCGAGCGTCGCCATCGTCGGCTCGACGACCGCGAAGCCACCCGGCCGCACGGCGAACAGCGAGACGCGGCCGAACTCGCGCGTCTCGACGGCGAGGTCGACGCTCGGGCCGAAGCGCGACGGGAACACCTGCACGTCCTGCACCGTCCAGTCGGCGGGCAGCGTCGGCATGACGATCGCCGTCGCCGTGCGCAGTTCGGCGGGGTCGTAGCCGACGCTCTCCGGCTGCGAGGCCATCCGCGCCCTGAGCGCTGTCGTGGCGAAGGCGCGCGCCGCCTCCTCGACGAAGGGCGGTATCGCCGGCTCGGCGACCAGCGCCGGACCGAGCCCCGCATGGGCGAGCCAGCCTACGCCCACCAGCGCCGACACCGCCGCCGCGCGGCGCCCGGCGGCGAGCAGGCGACCAGTCGCGAGACTGCGCTCGAGCTGGCGCGCGGCCTCCGTCGTGCGGGGACGCGGGGCTGCGGGCCATGCCGCGAGTGCGAGCCGCAACTCGTCGCGAACGCGCAGGTCGGCCATCACGCGCGCCGCGAGAGCGGGCCGCGCGGCGAGATGCGCCTCGACCGCGATTCGGCGCCCCGGGTCGAGCTCGTCGTCGACATAGGCGTTCAGATCGTCCTCGATGATCGGGCTCCCGACGGTCGTCATGCGTCGTCTCCCACGATGCGCAGCGACGGCCGGCTGCGCCCGTCCTGCTGGCGCCCATCCTGCTCGAAAGCCCGCAACCAGGCGCGCGCCCGCGACACGCGGGACAGGACCGTGCCGACGGGAACGCCGAGAACCTCGGCCGCCTCGTCATAGGTGAGCCCGTCGATGCTCACGAGATGCAGCGCCGCGCGCTGGTCGTCCGGGAGCTGGAGGAACGCCGCGCGCACCTGGGCCAGACGCGTCGCATGCTCCTGCGACGCCTCCTCCCAGGCCGGCGCGGCCTCGCCGGCCGCCGCGACCGCCCGGCTTTCGGCGGCGCGGCGGCGCGCACCGTCGATGAAGACGTTGTGCAGCACTTTCATGAGCCAAGGCCCGAGCGGCCGATCGGACGAGAACGTATTCCGCCGCTCCTGCGCGCGAAGGAGCGCGTCGTGCAGGAGGTCCTCGGCGGCGTCCGCGTCGCGCGTCAGCGAGCGCGCGTAGCGGCGCAGGGCCGGCAGATGGGCAAGAACGTCGAGGCGAGGACCGCGATGCTTCATGCGGGGTATACGGACGGCGCGGCGAAACCCTTCCCGATAGCTGACGTCATCGCAGGCTTGTTTGGCGCATGGCGGAAAAGGTTCCTGTTGCGCTCTCAACTGGTCAGCGTCGCCCCATGTGGGATAATATGGCGCCAGGTGCAGACCAAAGGCCGCGAGCGAGGCGTCGATGGCCAACGCCGTCATTCCCGTCGGGCTGAACCTGGGCCTCGGCGTGGCTCTGGTCGCGGCCAACCTGCTGATGATCGTCGTCGTCCCGCTCTGGCTGCTGCCGCTCTCGCCGCTCTGGGGCGTCGCACTCGTGCTCCCGGTGCTTGCGACGCCAACGCTGTGGTCGCTGATCCACGAGGCCATCCACGGCGCCCTGCACCCGGATCGGCGCTGGAACGACCGGCTGGGTCGGCTCCTCGCAGGGCTCTTCGGCTCTCCCTTCCAGGTGCTTAGGCTCGGCCACCTGATGCACCACCGCTTCAACCGCTCCGTTCTCAATCGCGTCGAGGTCGCTCGCGGCGCACCGTCCTTTCGGGAGCGAACGCTCTACTATGCCCGATTGTTCGGCGGCCTCTATCTCGGCGAGGTCGCGGTCGCAGCTCTCGCGATCCTGCCCGACCGGTTCTGGCGGCCCATCATCCTGCTCGCCTTCGGCGACGAGGCCCCGGACGGGCGCAGCATGTGGGGCGCGGCGCGCAAGCAGTTGCTGGAGGAGCCGGGGCGCAGCCGGATGCGGCTCGACGGGCTTGCCATCTCTGCGGGACTCTGCGGCAGCTTCGCGCTCTACGGGCCGAATTGGTGGATGCTGGCGGCGGCGCTGCTGAGCAGGGCCTTTCTCGTATCATTCCTCGACAACGCCTATCACTACGCCACCCCGCTCGACGACCCGATGGCCGGCCGCGACCTGACGCTGCCGCGGCCGCTGCAGGTGGCGATGCTGAACTTCAACCTGCACGCCACCCATCACCGCACCCCCGCCACGCCATGGAGCGGCCTGCCGGAGGCCCAGCGCCGCCTCGGCGGGCGCTTCGACGGCGGGCTCGTCAACGCCGCATTGCGGCAACTCGCGGGGCCGATCCCCGAGACCGCGCTGCGGCGGACCTCCGAGGCCCGGCTGACAACGTCAGCGAGAGCGTCGGCCACGGGAGAGGCGGGCTGACCCCGCTGCGTGGCAGCGCAAGAAGGTTGTCCGCGATGCAGCGAGGTTGCGCGCCTGCGGCAGAATATCGGAATTGATCGTTTCTCCAGCCGGGCCGGTAGACGACCGCTTTCGGAACGAATGCTGCGACGCAGCAGGACCCCGGGGCGCTCGTGCCAGTCGAGCTCTCTTGATCGACCCACGGAATGCCGCGCCGGCGAAAGGCCGCAAGGTCCGCATTGCCGACGCGCGCCTCGGTTCCGGCGAACGGCGGCTCCCCCGGCTGTGTGACCGAGTTCACCCGCTGCCGGGGCGCCCGACGCGACATCGGACGAGGGGCCGTCCGCTCCCGAAAACGGACGGTCGAGGGGGCCGGTGGAACCTCCGGTGGACGGCCGTTCGCGCGAGCGGCAGCGGCCGCTAGCTGGGGCAGCGTGTTGCGGTTGAAGCCCAGAACTGCCTGCCGTCCCTCGGGCAGTGATGCGCACACTTCGGCCATACGCGGCAATGCTCTGAAATGGCAGGAAGGGAGCGGGACCTGCCTGACTGCAGGGCAACATGGCACTTGCAGAAAAGTTGAAGAGTGGACGTTCGAGGCGAACCGGTTTGGCCTCGGAGGCAGTTGGCTATCTGCAGGAGGTGCCACCATTGCCAATCGCTTATCCTTTCAATGATTACGGGCTATCATTTGGACTCTTCGAACCATGGTTCGGTCTGAAGCTTAGTTCGGAGTGGTGTAACCACTAACTCTGGCGCGCGCCATACATATTCCGCCGCAGCAGCCTTTCCTTTAGGCGATATGTTCTGCAAGTGGGCCACGGCTGCTTCGACAGAGAATTTCGTACCTGCCTTTACTGCATTCCTATCGGAGAAATTTGAGGGTAACCCAGCCCAGATGACCAATTCGATTTTATTGCTACTCGCCCAAATGGGGATGGATGGCGGGACAGGAGGCACGCATTTGAGCTCAAGATTTTTTGCGAAGCAGAAGCCAATGTGCCTCATGATCGTGCCTTCGCGGTCACGCAGGTCTGCAATTGCATCATCAGGGTTCGTACGCTTGCTTAGCGCATACATTACTTTGCAGTCTTTGCCATTCAAGGTATCTATGACCAAGGTGAGCGCGCCATCACGTGATGCCGACACCCGCGAAAATTCTAGGGGCAGTATCGGGCCATCAGTGAACCAATCCCCCCGCTGCTTATCGAAGTTGGGCCAATTATCATCCCAGACCAGAGACCCCCAAGCTAAGATCGCAATCTTCATACATGCCTCCCGTATTTGCGTCGGCTAACCTTCTTCAAGGCGAACGGTAAAGTCACTTCTCCAGTTCAGGACGTTCTCGGCTAGATACTGCTCTATGCAAGCTTCTGCAAAATATAGCCCGAAAAGATCACTTCCGTGCAATCAATCGCAGAAGTTATGGACTGAAGCATTTCGAGATCCTCGCTT
>NZ_DAIQNN010000090.1:0-10331 GCF_036788415.1 Rubrimonas sp.
CCGACCTGCACGAGGTTCTTCGCCGGCACGTTGGGCAGGTTGGTCGAGTGGAACCACGGCGTGGTGTGCATCCGCTCGTCGAGGTCGCGCTCCTGAATGTCGGCGTGGCGGTCGAAATGCACGATGCCGATCTTCTTGGAGGTGCATTGCGCGATGCCGCGCACGCAGGGGAAGCCGATCGAATGGTCGCCGCCGACGATGATCGGGAAGGAGCCCGACGAGAACACATGCGCGACCGCGCGGCTGATCTGGTCGAAGGTCTTCTCGATGTTGCCGGGGATGGTGAAGATGTCGCCGGCGTCGCACAGGCTCATCTGTTCGCGCAGGTCCACGCCAATCTCGTAATTGTAGGGCGTGTAGAGCGCGCTGATCTTGCGCACGCCTTGCGGCCCGAAGCGCGTGCCGGGGCGGTAAGTCGTGCCGCCGTCGAAGGGCGCGCCGAGCACGGTGGCGTCGTAAAGGCCGACTTCGGTCACGTCCTCGGCGTAGGGGGCCTTCAGGAAGGTGTTGATCCCAGCGTAATGGGGCAACTCGCCGCGCGCGAAAGTGGGGATAGAGCGGTCCTGGATGCTGTCGGCGGCGGTCAGGCCCATGCGCAGCGCCCAGGCCTTCTCCTTCTCCCATTCCGCGCCGGGGATGTCGGCTTCGGCCTGCATCGCCTTCCAACCCAGAAGCTGGCTGAGGTCGGGGTGGTGGCGGCGGATGTCCGCGCGGGCGCGCTCGCGCGGGTGGTGCGAGCGGCTGCGGTCAGGACGGGTCTGCATCGTCTCTCTCCCTGAGGCTCTGGAACGGAAATCCGCCGTTCCGCGCGTCGAAATCATAGGTGATGGTGGCCCCGTAGGCTTCGGGGTCGTCGGGGTCCCAGCGCGGCTTGTCGAAGACCAGCACGCGGTCGCCGAGCTTGAAGCCCTCTGAAAGGTCGTGGGTGACCATGAAGACGGTCATGCCGGTTTCGGCGCGCAACTCCTGCAGGAAATCGTGCATCGACAGCCGCGTGCCGGGGTCGAGCGCGCCGAAAGGCTCGTCGAGCAGCAGGATGCGCGGGCGCGCGGCGAGCGCCTGCGCGATGGCGAGGCGCTGCTGCATGCCGCCCGAAAGCGACGCGGGATACTGGCCCGCCACATGGCCGAGGCCGATGCGCGCGAGCGTCTCCTCCGCCCGCGCCCGCGCCGCGCGCTTCGCCGCGCCGAAGATGAAGCCCGAAGATCGCGCCCGAAACGCCTGCGCTGCAACGAGATTGTCGCGCACGCTCAGATGCGGGAACACAGAATAGCGCTGGAACACCACGCCCCGCTCCGGCCCCGGCTCGCGCGCGGGCGGCGCGCCGGCGATGCGGATCTCGCCGCGAGAGGGCGTCTCCTGCGCCAGAAGGAGCCGCAGAAACGTCGACTTGCCGCAGCCCGAGGCGCCGACGATCGAGACGAACTCGCCTTCGTCCACCGTCAGCGACACGCGTTCGAGGATCGGGCGGCCCGCATAGCTCTGGAAGACGTTCTCGACTGTCACGAAGCTCACAGCGACGCCCCGCTCCAGGGGAACAGGCGGCGGCCGATGAGGCGCAGCGCGACGTCGAGCAGGAAGGCCAGCACCGTGATCCAGGCGACGTAGGTCAGGATCACGTCCATCGCGAGATAGCGGCGCACGAGGAAGATGCGGTAGCCGAGGCCCGATTCGGAGGCGACCGCCTCCGAGGCGATCAGGAACAGCCAGGCCGGCCCGAGGCTGAGGCGCACCGACTGGATCAGCCGCGGCATGACCTGCGGCAGCGCCACCCGCAGCGCGATCCCGAGGCTGGACGCGCCGAGCGTCTGCGCCTTCACGATCTGCTCCGCCGGCAACTCGACGACGCGCTGCGCCATGTCGCGGATCAGGAAGGGCGCGACGCCGATCACGATCAGCGCCACCTTGGAGACTTCGCCGAGCCCGAACACGATGAACAAAATCGGCAGCACGGCGAGCGGCGGGATCATCGACAGAGCCGCGACGAACCCCGCGAGCCCCGCGCGCACATGCGGCAGAAGCCCGATCAGCAGCCCCAGCGCCAGCCCCAGCGACGCCGCGATCCCGACGCCGAGACCGAGCCGCGCGAGGCTCGCCCAGGTGTCGCTCCAGAACAGGATGACGCCGCTGCGCCGGTCGGGCTCGGTCAGCAGCCGCTCGGCGGTGGCGAGGATGGTCGAGGGCGCCGGCAGCAACTTGTCGGCGGGGTTGACCGACAGCCGCATATCCGAGGCGACCGCATAGGCGATCAGCGCGACCGCGAAAGGCAGGAGCGCGAGAAACGCCCCAAACGCCCTGCCCGGTCGCCGGTTGATGAGCCGCACGGCCCGCTCTCCTCGACGCCCTCAGCGCGGCTTTTCAGAGCGCGCCGTCCGCCGCCATCTGCATATACGTGGTGTCGAAGCGGAACTTGACGTTGCCCGGATCGCCCGTCACTGAACCGTCGGGATAGGCGACGCCGACGAAATCGGCGCTCGGCGCGCCCTCGCCGAGAATTCCCTTGTCGAACAGGAATTCGGCGACTTCGACCATGGTGCGCGGCAGCTCGGCGCTCTGCGTGAAGGCCACGGCTTCGGCAGGGTCGTAGAACATCGCCGTCGAGGCGAGTTGCGCATCGTAGCCGGGGAGGTCCGTGCCCGACGCCTCGCCCATGGCGGTGCGCGCGGCGCGACCCTCCTCGGTGTCGGAGGACATGAGCGCCATCGCCTCGTACCACGCGCCCGTCACCGCCTTGCCGAAAGCGGGATTGGCGGCGAGCGTCTCGGTGTTCACCACCAACAGGTCGATGATCTCGCCGGGAATGTCGGAGCTGTCGAAGAGCTTGTTGGCGCCGGGCGTTTCGAGGATGGCGGAGACGAGCGGGTTCCAGGTGACCACCGCCTCGACATCGTCGGTCGCGTAGGCCGCGATCATGTCGGCGTCGGAGGTGTTGACGACTCCGCCGAGGTCGCGCTCCGACAGGCCGACGCTGTCGAGCCCGCGCGCCAGCAGGTAATGCGAGACCGAGAGTTCGACGAGGTTGACCTTCTTGCCCGCAAGGCTGGTCAGATCGCCCTCGCCCTTCAGGATCACCGCGTCGTTCCCGTTCGAGTAGTCGCCGACGATCAGCGCAGTCGTGTCCACGCCGCCGCCCGAAGGGATCGACAGCGTGTCCATGTTGGTGGCGGAGACGCCGTCGAACGCGCCGGCGGCGTACTGGTTGATCGATTCGACATAGTCGTTGATCTGCACGATCTCGACGTCGATGCCGTATCTCTCGGCCCAGCGGTCCATGATGCCGCTGTCCTCGATGTAGCCCCAGGGCATCCAGCCGACATAGATCGACCAGGCGAGGCGGAACTCGGTCTTCTCCTGCGCGAGCGCGGCGGGAGCGTTCGAGAGAAGGGCCGCGCCGAGCGCGCCCCCGAAGGCGAGGCCGCGCAGCGCAGCGGTGAAGTCGCGGTGGGGCATGTGCCGCCTCCTGTCCAGCGTTCCGCAAAAGATCGAGGCCATGCGACCGCCTGCGGAACGGAGAGAGGCGCGGTCGGACCGGACGCAGTGCTCTCCCGGGATTTTGTCCCGCCGTGTACCGGCGCGGCTGCCGTCGCCCCGGCGGCGTCTCTCGGACCGGACCCTTCGAAAAGGCGGAACCCTAGACGCCCTGCGAGGCCGAAGCTGCCAGCCGCGCCCGCCCCCGGCAATCGCGACCCGGCGCCGCCCGTGCGAAATCGGGCTGGCGCCTCCCCCTTGGGCGCCGGAACTTGGCGGCGCCGCTTTCGACGCCAGAACGCGGCCGCGACCTGCGCGGGGATTTGAACCCGCCCGCCCCGCCGGCTAGGCTGCGCGAAAATCGCGGGGGAGCGCGGGATGTCCACAGGCGAAGCGGCGGCGATGGCGCTTCTGGCGCGGCTCGGCGCGCGCTGGACGCTGGTCGAGCACGAACCCGTCTTCACCGTGCGGGAGAGCGCGCATGTCACCGCGCATCTGCCCGGAGCGCATACCAAGAACCTGTTCCTGCGCGAGAAGTCCGGCCAGCTCTGGCTCGCGACCTGTCTTGCGCATCGGCGCGTCCGCATCCGCGATCTGGAGCGGCGGATCGGCGCGAAGGGCGTCAGCTTCGCCAGCGCCGAGGCGTTGCGCGACGCGCTCGGCGTCGAGCCCGGCTCGGTGACGCCGCTCGCGCTGGTCAACGACGCGCCGCCGCGCGTGCGGGTGGTCCTCGACGCCCAGATGCTGGACATGGACCCGGTGAACGTCCACCCGCTTCGCAACGACGCGACTGTGGCGATTGACGCGCAGGCGCTGCGGGCCTTCGTCGCCGCGACCGGCCATGACGCGGTCGAGTTGGATTTCGACGCGCTCGAGGCGCTCGCCGCAGAGCATGCGCGCGGGCGCGCCGCCGCGGGGTGAGCGCGCGCAGCCCGCGGTCCCCTAATCCGGGCGTCGCCTCTGGGAAGATCGGCGAGGCCGCGCTAGATAGACGCGAGCGCAGACGGCGACGCGCTGCGACAAGGGAGACGCGGGAATGCTCGGACTTGGCGAAAGGCCTTCCGCCGGCGCGGCGGATTTTGTGAAGGACGGCTCCGACGCCACTTTCATGGCCGATGTGATCGACGCGTCGCGCGAGGCGGCGGTCATCGTCGATTTCTGGGCGCCCTGGTGCGGCCCCTGCAAGCAGCTCGGCCCGGCGCTTGAGGCTGCGGTGGCGGCGACCAAGGGGCGCGCGCGACTCGTCAAGATCGACGTCGACAAGCATCAGCAGATCGCCGGCCAGCTTCGCGTCCAGTCTATCCCGGCCGTCTTCGCCTTCGTCGACGGCCAGCCGGTCGACGGGTTCATGGGCGCGCTCCCCCCTTCCGAAGTTAAAGCATTCGTCGAGAAGGTCGCGGCGATGGGGCCGGGCGGCGACCCGCTCGGCGACGCGCTCGACGCAGCCGACGAGATGCTCGACAAGGGCGAGGCGGCGGAGGCCGCGCAGGTTTACGCCGCCATCCTCGGCGAGAGCGCGGAGGAGACGCGCGCGATCGGCGGCCTCGCCCGCGCCTATCTCGCCCTCGGCGACGTCGACCACGCGCGCGCGACGCTCGACGCCGCCCCCGCGGCCAAGGCGCAGGACGCCCACATCGTCGCCGCCCGCGCGGCCCTCGACCTCGCCGAAGCCGCCGCCGGCGCCGGCGAGACCGGCGAGCTGCGGGCCCGCGTCGCCGCGAACCCCGACGACCATCAGGCCCGCTTCGACCTCGCCGTGGCGCTGATCGCCGCGCGCGACAATGAAGGCGCGGTGGAGGAGTTGCTCGAACTGTTCCGCCGAGACCGCGAGTGGAACGACGGGGCGGCGCGCGCGCAACTCTTCAAGTTGTTCGACAGCCTCGGCCCGAAGGACCCGCTGGTCGCCAAGGGCCGGCGCCGGCTGTCCTCGATGATTTTCGCCTGACCGGAAGGCCGCCAATTGTCCCGACGCTTCGCCCTCGCCGACCTGCCCGAGACGATCGCCGTATTCCCCCTGGCCGGCGCGATGATGCTGCCGCGCGCGCGTCTGCCGCTCAACATCTTCGAGCCGCGCTATCTCGCGATGCTCGACGACGCCCTGAAGACCGAGCATCGCCTGATCGGCATGATCCAGCCGCTCGAGAAGACCGGCGACGCGCCGCCCAAGCTGCGCCGCATCGGCTGCGCCGGACGCGTCACCAGCTTCTCCGAGACCGAGGACGGGCGCTATCTGATCGCTCTGACCGGGATTTGCCGGTTCCGGGTCGGCGAGGAAGTCGAGGGCTTCCACCCCTATCGCCGGGTGAAGGCGGAATGGGTCGATTTCGCCCGCGACCTGACCGCCCGCGACTCCGATCCCGGTTTCGACCGCAAGGCGTTTCTGGGCCTGCTCAAGCGCTATTTCGAGGCGTCGGGCCTGTCGAGCGACTGGTCGAGCCTCGAGGAGGCCGACGAGGAGATGCTGGTCAATTCGCTCTCGATGCTCTGCCCCTTCGCGGTGGAGGAGAAGCAGGCGCTGCTGGAGGCGCCGCGGCTGGCCGAGCGGCGCGAGACGATCTGCGCGCTGATGGAGTTCGCCATCGCCTCGCGCGGCGAAGACACGGGATCGCTGCAATGACCGAGAAAGACGCGCCCGCCGCCCCCGACCATCCCCGCGCAGCCCCCGGTCTCGACCGGCGGATGCTGGAGGCGCTGGTCTGCCCGATCACCCATGGGCCGCTCGCCTTCGACGCCGCGCGCCTCGAGCTGGTGTCGCGCAATGCGGGCCTCGCCTTCCCGATCCGCGACGGCATCCCGATCATGCTCCCCGACGAGGCGCGCGCGCTCGACGACTGAGACGACGCCGCGTTGGGCGGTCGCCCGCTGCGCAGTGGGACGGCGCATCGAATCGGTTAACATGCGCGCGAACCATGCGGGGGGCGCGCCATGACCGAGAAAACCTTCGTCATCGGACTCACCATGGCGGGCGCCGTGTCCGCCGGCGCCTACACGGCGGGCGTGCTCGACCAGCTCATCCGCGCGCTCGACGCGCATGAGCGGGCGAGGGCCGCAGGGCGCGCGCGCCACCGGGTCGTGCTCAAGGTGGTCAGCGGCGCGTCGGCGGGCGGCGTTTCGGGGGCGCTCGCCGTCGCCTCGCTGATCCGAGGGCTCGACCATCGGCGCGAGCGCTACAGCCCGGTCGCCTGGGACCCGCTCGACGCGCCCGACCCCGGCGCCCCCGAGGCGCCCAGGGTCGTCGACTACGACACGATCCTCGGGCCCCTGCACGACATCTGGGTCGACCGGCTGAGGCTCTACGACGCGAAGGGCGGCGGACTGCTCGGCGACGCCGATCTGCGCGCCCATTCCGGCGCGCTGATGTCGGCGCTCGACAGCGAGGCGCTCGACGTCGCTGCGGACGAGGCGCTCGCCGGCTGCGTCTGGACCGGGCGGCCTTACGCCTTCATCGCCGAGCCCTTCGAGCTGTTCTTCACCACGACGAACCTCAACGGCGCGCCCTATCAGGTGCCGTTCGGCGGCGGCGAGCGGGCGGGCCACCGCATGGCCAACCACGCCAATGTGCGGCATTTCCGGGTGCGGGGGCTCGGCTCGGTCGAGATCGGCTCGCGCTGGCTCGACATCTGGCGCGACGACGGCATCGCGCTGAGCCTGCCTTTCGACCTCGCCGAGACCATCGACTTCTCGCGCCGCGAGAAACTGGGGGACCGCGCGACCGCTTGGACCGAGTTCCGCGAGACGGCGATGGCGACCGGAGCGTTTCCCGGCGGGCTCGCCGCCCGGATCGTGCGCGCGGACATGGACGAGTTCTGCCCGCGCGAGGCCGGGGGGCGGGCGCGAGGCGGCGCCTGGCCCTTGCGCATCGACCCCGACCAGCGCCCCCGCCCCGACTGGACCGGCGCGCCCGAAGGGGCCGACGCGACCTATGTCGCGGTCGATGGCGGGGTCTGCAACAACGAGCCCTTCGAACTGGCCCGCTTCACGCTGCTGCCGCCGGTGGACCCGGTCAATCCCGCCGACTGGCGGCTCGGGATCAACCCGCGCGAGGCGGACAAGGCCGACCGCGCCGTGCTGATGATCGACCCCTTCCCCGAGGGCCCCTCGTTCCGCCTGACCGACCCCGACGACATGATGGCGCGCGCCATAGCGTCGGTCGCAGGGCCCCTGCTCGGCGCGCTGATCGCGCAGGCGCGGCTGAAGCCCGAGGAACTGGTCGCCGCCGCGGATTCCGAAGTCCATTCGCGCTTCCTGATCGCGCCGCGCCGGCGGGACGCCGACGAGACCCCGATCGACGGGGCGGCGGCCATCGCCTGCGGCGCGCTCGGCGGCTTCAGCGGCTTTTTCGACGAGGCGTTCCGGCGGCACGATTTCCTGCTCGGCCAGCACAACTGCCAGCGCTTCCTGCGCGCGCATTTCACGCTCGCGGCCCGCAACGAGGTGTTCGGCGACGCCGCGCCCGGCGATCTGGCGATGCGCCCGATCCTGACGCCCGACCCGGACGAGCCGCCGGTGGCGCAGCCGGCATGGGCGCAGATGCCGCTCGGCCGGCTCGACGAGACGTTCCGGCGGATCGGGCGGCGGCTCGACAAGGTGTTCGAGGCGGGGCTGCGGAGCAATGTGGGCGTGGGCGCGGCGCGCTGGCTCATCCGCCGGCTCTGGGCCAACGGGTTGCGCGACGCGGCGCATTCGACGATCTGCCGCCAGATCGAGGCGGCCCTGCTCGACCGCGACCAGATCTTCGCGACCTTCCCCGCCGACATCCGCACGCCTGTCGGGCGGAAGGTGCTGGCGCATCTCGCGGGGCCGGGGCCGCATCTGCGCTCGGTCGAGGGAACCGCCCGCGCGCTCGCCGGAGAGGATGGCCCGGACGCGGCGCTGCGCGAGGCGGTCGCGCGGGCCTTCCGGGCGCTGCGCTATGGCGAGGTTCCGAAACGTTACCGGCTGGAGCGCTACGGGTCGCGCAAGGCGGACGGCGCGAAGCACGACCTCCACCACCTCGCGCCCTACGGCCCAGGCTGGCTACGGCGGCTGACGCCGGGGATGGAGGTGACCGACGATCTGGGCTGAGGGCGGTCAGTCCTCCAGCGCGGCGCGGCGGGTGTCGGACAGGAACTCGCGCCGGTAGAGCATCCAGAGCGTCAGCGCCGAGGCCAGCGCAAGCGCGACCGGGCCGAGCAGCCAGGCGAGCGCGGCCAGCGCGAAATAGATCGCGCGCAGGCCGCGGTTGAAGCTGCGGGCTGCGAGGACGTTCATCCGCGCCGCGCGCGCCGCCACGCGCGGCGCCTCCGGGTCGTCATGCGGCGGGATCGCCCCGACCATCACTTCGCAATAGCCGAAGATGCGGTGCGACCAGACGAAATGCAGGAAGGCGACCGCCAGCACGGCGATCACCAGCAGCAGCTTCAGCGTCCAGATCGCGCTCGGCGCGGTTTCGGCCCCCGCCAGGTCTACCGCGACCGAAGCGACGCGGTCGGCCTGCCCGATCAGCGCGATGGCGCCGCCGAGCGCCAGCAGCGCGCCCGAGATGAAGAAGGCGACGCCGCTGCGCAGCGAGCCGACGAGTTGCGCGTCCATGATCCGGTTTTCGCGCAGGGCGGTCTGCGCGAACCAGCGCGCCCTCCAGCGCGCCATGATCTCGGCGGTGGCGGGGGTCTTGCCCGGTTTCGGGCGCACCAGAGCCTCCATCCGCGCCCAGCCGCCGAACAGCAGGGCGAGCGCCGCCAGATCGAGCGGACCGAAGGCGTCGAACAGGGCCGGGGCGTCGATCATTGCGCGACCATAGCGCGCGCGACGGATTGGCAAAGCCCCTCCGCGCGCGCTAGCTGGTCCGCAAACGGTCAGGGAGGACCACGCCATGCAGATGCCCGAGCCCGACAAGCGGATTCTGGGCCGCCGCGCCGAGATCGTGCGGGGCCTGCGCGCGATCCTGCCCGAGGACGCGGTGATCGACGACCCGGCGGGCCTGCGCGTCTACGAATGCGACGCGCTCTCGGCCTATCGGCGGATGCCGCTCGCCGTGATCCTGCCACGCACGACCGAGGAAGTCGCCAAGGCGCTGAAATTCCTGCGGAAGGAGAAGGTTCCGGTGGTGCCGCGCGGGGCGGGCACGTCGCTCGCCGGCGGGTCGATGCCCGTCGAGGACGGGGTGATCCTCGGCGTCGCCCGGCTCAACAAGGTGCTGGAGATCGACACCGACAACCGATTCATCCGGGTGCAGACGGGCGTCACCAACCTGTCGGTGACCGGAGCCGTGGCCGACCGGGGCTTCTTCTACGCGCCCGACCCCTCCAGCCAGCTCGCCTGCGCGATCGCCGGCAACATCGCGATGAACGCGGGCGGGGCGCATTGCCTGAAATACGGCGTGACCACCAACAACCTGATGGGCGTCACCTTCGTCAGCATGGAAGGCGAGGTGATGGAGATCGGCGGCGCGGCGCTCGACGCGCCGGGCTACGACCTGCTCGGGCTGATCTGCGGCTCCGAGGGCCAGCTCGGCGTCGTGACCGAGGCGACGCTGCGCATCCTGCGCAGCCCGCTCGGCGCGCGGCCGATCATGTTCGGCTTCGACAGCTCCGAAGTCGCCGGCGCCTGCGTGGCCGACATCATCCGCGAGGGCGTGCTGCCGGTCGCGCTGGAGTTCATGGACGGCCCGGCGATCCGCGCCTGCGAGAATCACGCGAAGGCGGGCTATCCGTTGAACGCGGCCGCGCTTCTGATCGTGGAGGTCGAGGGCTCGGAGGCGGAGATCGAGGACCAGCTCGCCCGCATCCGCCGCATCGCCGAGCGGCACGGCCCCATCGCCATGCGCGAGAGCCAGAGCGCCGACGAGAGCAAGCGCATCTGGCTCGGCCGCAAGTCGGCCTTCG
>NZ_DAIQNN010000091.1:0-10128 GCF_036788415.1 Rubrimonas sp.
ATTCTGAAACCTACCCCAGCTCGGGACCTGCACGCCCACATAGCCGCAGTCCGCAGCCCACTTCGTGATGGACCTCCAATCGTTGAGCGGCGCTTCGTCGCCTCCGAACTGCGCGAGGAACAGCGCAGGGCCCTTGATCGTCCGCATGGTTCTTCCTACGTCACGGGGTGACGTCGTGCCCGCGGCGGTTTCGTCCCCTGCCCCCGCGGCGCGATCAGACTGCGGCAGCCGCCGCGCATAGCCGCGCGATCTCGTGGAAGCGCCGCGCGTCCAGCGCCGCCCGGCCGACGAATACGCCGTCGGCGCCCGCGTCGGCAATGAAGGCGGCGCAGGTCGCCTCGTCCACGCTGCCGCCGTAGAGAACCGGCGCCGCTGCGCCGACGCGTGCGGCCGTCTCGCGCAGCTCGGCGATGCGCGCACGCGCATAGGCCGGATCGGCGCTCGCAGCGCCCACGCCGATCGCCCAGACGGGTTCGTAGGCCAGTGCGACTCCCGCCGGCCCCGCCGCCAGCGCGGCGCGCGCCTGCCGGTCCAGCACCGCGTCGGCCGCGCCCGCGTCGCGCTCCGCGGCCGTCTCGCCCACGCAGACCAGCGGCGTTAGCCCGTGGCGCAGGGCGGCGGCGGTCTTGGCGGCGACGGTCTCATCCGTCTCGCCGAACCAGCGGCGCCGCTCGCTGTGGCCGATCTCGGCCATGGTCGCGCCGCAGTCCTTGGCTTGCAGGGCGGAGATCGCGCCGGTCCAGGCGCCCGCGTCCTCCCAGTGAACATCCTGCGCGCCGACCGCGACGCCGGCGGGGCGAAGGCGGTCCGCCACCAGCGCCAGCGCGGTGAAGGGCGGCATCACGAACAGGTCCACGCCGTCGATCCGTGGCGCCGCCAGCAGCGCGTCGCACCACGCCGCGGCCTCGGCCCGCGTCTTGTTCATCTTCCAGCTAGTGCCGACCCGGATGCGCCGCGCCATGGCCGGCGGCCCCGATCAGCCGCGGGCGCGCGCGTCGAGCGCGTCGATGGCGTCCACGTTGGCCTTGGAATGGCTCGCGGGGTCGAACTCGACGGCCAGATAGGCGTCGGCCACCGACTTCGCGAGCTCCGGTCCGATCACCCGCGCGCCCATCGTGATGATCTGCGCGTTGTTGCTCAGCCGCGCGCGCTGGGCGGAATAGACATCATGGGTCAGCGCCGCGCGCATGCCCGGCACCTTGTTGGCCGAGATCGACACGCCCAGCCCCGTGCCGCAGCACAGGATGCCGCGGTCGAACTCGCCCGACAGCACCCGGCGCGCGACGCGTTCGGACAGGCCGGCGTAGCGCTCACCCGGATCGGTCTGGTTGGCGCTGTCGTCCGTCACCGCGTGCCCCTGCGCGCGCAGGTGGGCGGCCAGCGTCTCGACAAGGGGACGGCCGGCCTCGTCGCCGCCGATGATCAGCTTCATGCCGCGATCTCCCAGCTATTCATGCACTCCAGCGTGTGCTCGAAGGACCGGATGCCGGCGTCCGAGCCGAGGCCCGTGGCCACCAGCCCGGCCGCAGCCTGCGCGAAGCGCACCGCCGTCTCGGGCGGCATGCCGCGGCGGATCGCGGTGATGAAGCCCGCGTCGAAGGCGTCGCCGCAGCCTGTTGTGTCCATCACGTCGATCCGATAGGCGGGCGAGTTGAACGCAGTCCCGTCGCGTGAGGCGTAGTAGGCGCCGTCTCCCCCCAGCGTGAACACGCAGGTCGCCACGCCCTGGTCGAGGTAGAAGCGCGCGCAGTCCTCGACCGAGGACTTACCCGACATGTCGCGCGCCTCCTCGATCGAGGGCATGAAGTAGTCGATGTGCGGCAAAAGCGGCGCGACCAGCCCCAGCGTCTCGGCTGCGGCGGCGATCAGGTCGAAGGTCACGGTGCGGCCGCGGCGCTTGGCCTCGCGCAGCAGCACTTCGCTCGCCGGGCCGTCCAGCCGCCGCAGCAGGCCCGTGCCGCCCAGATGGACGATCGGTGCGTCGAACACCGCGTCGTAAGTCTCGGGCGGCACGTCGAAATGGTCCGAGGCGCCGCGCACGTGAAGCGCCGGGCGCTCGCCGTTCGGCCGCACGTTCAGGATGGTGGCGGACGTCGGCACGCCCGCGATGCGCTGCATCTGGCTCACGTCCACGCCGAACTTTTCCAGCGTCGCCAGCACCCAGTCCGCCTTTTCGTCGTCGCCCACGGCGCCGACGGCCAGGCTCTTCAGCCCCAGCTTCGCGGTGTCGACCACCGTGCCGCCGGCGGTGCCGGCGACGGTCAGCCGGATCTCGTCGATGAACTCGACGTTGCCCCTATCTGGAATGCGCGACACCGGCCGACCCAGCACGTCGAGGATGTAAAGGCCGATCACCGAGACGTCATGCTTCAACGGTCTGCTCCTGTCGCGTATCGATGCGGACGCCGCCGACGAACACCAGCGCGCGCTCAGGCGGCACGGCGAAGCGCAGCCGGGCGCCGGGCGGCGCGGCGCGCTCGGGACCGCTCTTCACGGCCACGTCGCCGCCGGCGGTCCGCAGCGTCATCAGCCGCCGCCCGCCGATGCCGATCACGCTGTCCAGTACTTCGCCCTCTAGCGGGCCTTCGCCCACGGTAATCCATTCCGGCCGCACGCCGATGTCGGCCGGCCCATCGGGCGCGCCGGGGGCGGGCAGGGGCGCCGCCAGGAAGGGCGATGTGACCGCCCCGCCACGCGCCGTAGCCGGCAGGTAGTTCATGCCGGGGTTGCCGATGAACCAGCCGGCGAAGCGCGTGCGCGGCGCTGAGTAGATGCGCCCCGGGGCGTCCTGCTGCACGATCCGGCCCGCCTGCATCAGGGCGATGGTGTCGGACAGCGTCATCGCCTCGGTCTGGTCGTGGGTCACGTAGACGATGGTCTGCTTGAGGCGCGTCGTCACCGCCTTGATGGCGCGGATCAGCGTCAGCTTGGCGTTGACCTCGACGTTGGTGGTCGGCTCGTCGAACAGCACAACGGCCGCATGGCGCGCGACCGCGCGGCCCACGGCCACCTTCTGCCGCAGTCCCGAATTCAGCTCGCCGATGGTCGCATCGCGCAGGTCGCGCATGTCCAACACGTGAAGCATCTCGTCCACGCGCCGCGCCCGCTCGGCCGCATCGACGGCGCGGTCATGGCGCAGCGGCTCCTCGATGTTCTCGGCCACTGTCAGCGTCGGGTACATGACGGGGTACTGGAACACCATGCCCACGTCGCGCCGGCGCGGCGGCAGGCCCGCCATGTCGCGCCCGCCGATCAGGATGCGGCCCGAAGTCGGCGTCTCCAGCCCCGCGATCATCCGCATCAGCGTGGTCTTGCCGCAGCCCGAGGGGCCCAGCAGGCACGTCACCTCGCCCGAGGCGAAAGTGGTCTCCAGCGCGTCCACCGCGACGGCGCTTCCGAAGCGCTTGGTCACGCGGTCCAGAACGATGTCGACCATCAGGCCGCGCCCCGCGTCAGCGTGCGGCCCGTGGCCCCGTCGAACACCATCAGAGCCGCGGTATCGACGCTCAGCACGATGCGCTCGCCCATGCGCGGCGGCGCGTCTACCGCATCCAGCGGGCGCACCATGGTCAGCGAAAGTCCGCCGGCCTCGACGTAAATGACCGTCTCGCCGCCCAGATCCTCGACCAGCGAGACGACGCCCTCGATCGCGACGGGTCCGTCGGTTCCGGTCCGCAGCACCTCGGGCCGGAAGCCAACTGTCACCGGGCCGTCGCCGCGGGCGGCCGTCCGGAACCGAAGCGGCCCTGCCGTCACCGCGTCGCCCGCCTGAACCCCGGCGGCGAGGTTGGCGCGGGGAAAGCCGACCAGCCGCAGCGACGCCTCGAAATCCGGCGCCGCATAGACGGCTTCGACCGGCCCGCCCTGCACCAGTCGCCCGCCCTCGATCACCAGCAGGTCCTGCGCCATGGTCAGCGCCTCCAGCGGGTCGGACGTGGCGTAGAGGAACGTCGCGTCCAGTTCAGACCGAAGCGCCTTCAGATCGCCCATCAGCCGCTCGCGGAGCTTGTAGTCGAGGCCCACCAGCGGGTCGTCCAGCACGAACACCCGCGCGTCTCGCGCAAGGCCGCGGGCGACCGCCACCCGCTGCTTCTCGCCGCCCGACAGTTGGTCGGGCGTCTTGTCGAGCAGCTTGTCGATCGACAGCATCGCGGCCACGCGGTCCACCGTCTCGGCGATGCGCGCAGCCGGCGCGCGGGCCAGCCGCAGCGGGTAGCCGATGTTGTCGCGCACCGTCAGATGCGGATAGAGCGCGAAGCTCTGCGGCACGTAGCCGATCGGCCGCTCCGCCGGGGGCAGGGCGGTCACGTCGCGCCCGTCGATCGTCACGCGCCCCGTGGCCGGCGTGTCCAGCCCGACCAGCGTGCGCAGCAGCACCGACTTGCCGGCGCCGGGCGGGCCTGTCAGCACCGTGAACGCCCGATCCGCCGCGACGGCCGTGAACCCGTCCAGCGCGGTCGCGTCGCCGAAGCGGACGGTGACGCCTTCGAACCTGACCTCGGCCATCGTCTAGCGCCCCAACTGACTGAGGAACGGCGTCAGCGCGACGCCAAGTCCGAACACCGCCGCGATGATGCACAGGATCCCGGCGATCAGCAGCAGGCTGCGCCCGGCGCCGGCGTCCTTGGGCAAGTTGCCCACGGCGATCTGCAGCAGCGTCGAGGTGACCAGCAGCAGCAGCCCGTAGCGGAACAGCTGGATGCTCCAGGTCTGCGCGATCAGCACGATGGCCAGCGCCATGGCGGCGATCAGCACCCGCTCGGCGCGCTCGGCGAAGGACAGCCGCATCACACTTCGCCCCGCACGGTGCCGAAGGTCATGCCCACCAGCAGGTATTTTTGGAAGGCGTAGATCGCGAGGATCGGCGGCACGATGTAGATGGTCGTCAGCGTGGCGATAAACGTCCAGTTCAGCCCGCCGTCCGAGTAGGTGCCGACCGCCAGCGCATAGGGGATGTTCTGGGTGGTGCGCCCGCCGATCACGAAGTTGAACAGGAATTCGTTCCACACGAAGATGAAGTTGAAGATTAAGGCGGCGATCAGCCCCGGCTTCACCTGCGGCATCACCACGCGAAAGATCACGTGCAGCCACGAGCCGCCGTTGGCGCGGCCGGTCTCGTCGAAGCGGATCGACACGCCGTCGAGGAAGCCCTTGAGAATCCATACCGAGAAGGGGATCGAGAACATCGCGTAGAACAGGACAAGCGCGACGTGATTGTCCTTCCATCCCAGCGCCGCATACATCAGGAACACCGGCAGGATGACCGCCGGGCCGGGCAGCATGCGCACCGACAGCAGCAGGAACATCAGGAAGTCGGTGCCCTTGGGCTTGAAGCGCGAGAAGCAGTAGGCCGCGAGGAACGAGACCGCCACCGCGATCACCACCGCCGTGATCGACAGCACCAGCGAGTTCAGGAACTGCGTCGCGAACGCGGCGTTGCCCTCGAACAGCGCACGGAAATTGTCGAGCGTCGGCTGGAAGATCAGCTTGGGCGGTGCGGCGAGGATCTCGTCACGCGACTTGAAGGCGGACAGCACGATCCAGGCTACGGGCGCGAAGAACACCAGCGCGATCAGCCACAGCAGCGCGTGATAGGCGGCGGAGCGCATCTCAGCCCCCCTTACGACGACGCAGGTTCAGCACGAAGATAAAGATCGACGTCATCGCAATCGACACCAGCAGCAGATAGACGGCATAGGCCGACGAGAAGCCCATGTTGAAGCTCTCGAACGCCTGCTTGTTCAGCTCGACCGCCACCAGCCGCGTCTGCTGGCCTGGGCCGCCCTTGGTCATGGGGATGATCAGGTCCAGCGTCTTGAAGCTGTCGATGGTGCGCAGCACGATCCCCAGCATCAGGATGAACTTGCCATGGTGCAGGATCACCAGCGTGAAGCGCTTGTGCAGCGGCAACCGGTCGATCTCGGCGGCTTCCAGCTCGGCCTTCGGCACCGAGCCGAGCGCCGCCAGCGTCATCAGGATCATGAACGGCGTCCACATCCAGCAGTCCACCGCCAGCACCGCCCAGAAGGCGATCGACGGGTTGCCGAGGAAGTCCACCGTCTCGAACCCCAGCCCGCGGATGATCGCGTTCAGCACGCCGAAGTTCGGGTCGTAGATGAAGCGGAAGAAGGTGCCCGTCGCCACCGGCGTCAGCACCATGGGCGCGAACAGCAGCGTAAGCGCGACGCGCCGCCCCGGCATCGCTTTCGAGCCCCAGAACAGCAGACCCAGCGCCATGCCTAGCACGGTCTGGATAGTCACGCCTACGCCGACGAAGGTGAAGGTGCGCGACAGGTCGCCCCAGAAATTGTTCCGTCCCAGCCACAGCTGATAATAGTTGCGGAAACCCACGAACTCGGGATCGACGCCGCCGGTCAGCGAATAGTTGTGAAATGACAGTCCCAGCAGCCACAGCAGCGGGATGCTGTTGAACACCAGAAAGAACGCCAGCACCGGCGCCAGCAGCAGAAAGACCAGCGCGCGGCGCTGATCCGACGCGCGGCGCACGGCCGCGCCCGCGGCGGATGCGCTGTAAGAGGCGATGGCCATGATTGGTCCCGGACAAGGAGGGCGGGGCGGGCGCCGAGGCCCGCTCCGCGGAACGGCTGTCAGGCCGCGGTCAGAGACTGACCGAGTAGCACATGTCCGGCACCGCCGGCGCGTCGCCGACGTCGTTCAGGATCTGCTGCTGACCGCAGGCGATGTAGTCCAGCACCGCCTTCGCGTCGGCGTTCTGGCCGGTCATGAAGGCCGAGAAGCCTTCCTGCTGCAGCGCCAGCATCTCGGCGTATTTCGGATGGTGCCAGAAGTCGCGCGACCGCCCGCCCGTCAGCATGAACTTGTAGGCGCGGTTCCACGGGTTCAGGTCGTCGAAGGCCGGGTCGTTCAGCGTCGCGGCGTCGGCGGGGTTGCCGCCGCGGCGGGCGAACTCCAGCGCTGTCTCGGGCTGGTACCACCACTTTAGGAAGTCGACGCCGACGCGCATCCGCTCCTCGTCGTTGAAGGCGTTCAGCACCCAGGGCTGGCCGCCCATGGTGTAGACGCGCTTGGCGTCCGCGCCGGTACCGTGCTTCGGCGGAGCGACGACCAGAACCTTGTCGCGCATGTTCTCGGGGATCATCACCAGACCGACCGCGGCCCACTGGAAGCACGAGAACACGCGGCCCTGCGTGAACACGTCCACCTGCTCTGCGATGCCGAAGTTCGTCGCGCCCGGCGGCTGGTACTTCAGCCAGTCTTTCATCTGCTGCATGGCGCGGGCATTGATGTCGGAGTTCAGGATGCCCGTGATCTGGCCGGTGGTCTGGTCCCAGATCTCGCCGCCCTGCGACCACATGAAGGGATACAGGTAGCACGACACGAAGTCATAGACGCGGCTGTACTGCATCGCCGTGCCCCACATCTGCTGATCGGGGCGGTTGAAGTGATCGGCGACCTTCTCGAAGTCCGCCATCGTCAGGTCTTCGTATTCCGCGTGCGTCGTCGGCAGCTTCATACCGTACTTCTGCTGGAACGCGGCCTGCTCGGCGGGATCGTCCAGCATGTCCTTGCGCAGGAACAGGGCGATGGTGTCGCCCTCCTGCGGCAGGCCCCAGCGGTCTTCGGAGCCGTCGGGATAGGTCATATAGGTGTCGACGACGGTCTGGCTGAACCAGTCGATCTGAAGCTCGGGGTTCGCGTCGATGATGTCGTTCAGCTTCACGATCCAGCCGGGCTGGGCGAGCGCGCCGAGCCACTGGCTGTCCGAGATGATGATGTTGAACTCCTGGCTGCGCGTCGCCAGCGAGGTCGCGGCCTTCTGGAACAGGTCCGAGAACGGGGCCTCCGCGAAGCCGAAGCGCACGTCGTAGCCGTACGTCTCCTTCGCGAAGTCCGCGAAGATCGGCGACATCTGCACGCCCAGCGACGAGGGCAGCCAGCCCGCGATGCCGAGGATGTTCATCTCGATCGTCTGGCCCGCCAGCGGATGCGCCTGCTGCGCCTTCAGCCGGTTGATGAAGGGCGCGCCGAGCGCCGCCGCGGTGAACGCCGCGCCGCCCGCCAGCACCTTGCGGCGGGGCATGATGAGGCCGGAACCCGGCCGGGTCGCTTTCGCCATCGTTTCCTCCCTGGGGGTCGCCCCGATCCCTGAGCCAGACCGGGGACACTTGCTTTTCGAGAATCTAATCGATTGAATTCGCGCCGTGTCAAGCCTCGCCGCGGCCGATGCGGCCAATCGTGAGAAGCGGGGCCGGAGGAGGGGGCTCATGGCCGTCAAGAAGCTTCAGAACAGCGGCGACGCCGCTGTGGACGAGATGCTGGAGGGGGTTCTGGCCGCCCACCCGGCCCATCTACGCCGCGCGCCGGGCACGCATCGAGGGGTGGTCGCGGTGGACGGCCCGCGCCCCGGCAAGGTCGGGCTGGTCGTCGGCGGTGGGTCCGGGCACGAACCGACGTTCCTCGGCTACGTCGGCCGTGGCCTCGCCGACGCGGCGGCGATCGGCAACGTGTTCGCCTCGCCCCCGCCCGATCCGGCGCAGGCCTGCGTGCGGGCGGTGGACGGCGGCGCGGGGGTGATCTTCTGTTACGGCAACTACGCCGGCGACGTGATGAACTTCGATATGGCCGCCGAGATGGCGGACCTCGAGGACGGGATCGCTGTGCGCACGGTGCTGACCACCGACGACGTGGCGTCCGCGCCGCGCGCCGAGCGCCACAAGCGCCGCGGGGTGGCGGGCAACTTCTTCGTGTTCAAGTGCGGCGGCGCGGCGGCCGACATGATGCGCGACATTGACGGCGTCGAGGCCGCGCTGCGGAAGGCCAACGACCACACCTTCACGGTGGGCGTTGCGCTCGGGCCGTGCTCGCTGCCCCAGACGCTGAAGCCAAACTTCGAGATCGGCCCGGATGAGATGGAGCTCGGGATGGGCATCCATGGCGAGCCCGGCGTCCGGCGCGAGAAGCTGCGCCCGGCGGACGAGGTGCTCGACGCCATGCTCGACCCGATCCTGGCCGAGATGGCCCCCAGCCGCGACGACCGGGTCGCGGTTCTGGTGAACTCGCTCGGCGCCACCAGCTATATGGAGCTCTACATCCTCAACCGCCGGCTCGCGTGGCGGCTCGCCGACGCGGGGATCGCGACGCACGCCACGTGGGTCGGTCCCTACTGCACGTCGCTCGACATGGCCGGCGCGTCGATCACGCTGATGCAACTCGACGGCGAGCTGACGGATCTGCTCGACCGTCCCTGCGACGCTGCGATGTTCTGGTCGCGGCCCCTGATCGCCAGGGCGTCATGAGCGGGATCGACGCGGCTGCGCTGGCGGCGATGTTCGCACGGATCGCCGATCGCATGGAGGCCGAGAAGGGTCGCCTGTGCGAACTGGACGGCGTGATCGGAGACGCCGATCACGGGATCGCCATGGCTCTGGGCTTCGCTGCGGCCCGCGACGCGGCTGCGGTTGCGGCGAGCGAGGGTCAGCCAGCCGACGTGCTCGCCGCGGCCGGCAAGGCGTTCCTCAACGCCGTAGGCGCCTCTTCGGGTCCGCTCTACGCCACTGCGATGCTCGAGGCCGCCAAGACGGTGAAAGGAGCCGCTATGCTCGGCGTGGATCAGGCGATCGGACTCGTTTCCGCTTTCGCCGCAGGCATCGAGCGGCGCGGAAAGGCGGCGCGTGGCGACAAGACGATGCTCGATGCGTGGGGTCCGGCGGCGGATGCCGCCGATGCAGCGAGGGCGAACGGGGACTCGATCGCAGCGGCATATGAGCGAGTGGCGGCTGCCGCCGAAGCCGGAGCAGCCACGACCGTGGCCATGCCGGCGCGTCTGGGCCGAGCCGCGAGACTTGGGGATCGGTCCATTGGTCACATGGATCCCGGCGCCGCCTCAGCTGTCGTCATGCTGAGGGCGATGGGGGAAAGTTTCCGCGGCGCGTAGGCGCCTGAACCCTGCTGGTCCCGCGCATCCGGGGCCGGCGCGACTCGAGCGCGTCTTCCGCCCGGGGGTTTCCGTACCGATTTCCCCGAAAGTGCCGGGGGCCGTGTCCCCACACTCAAGCGTAAGTTTCTGCAGTTTGGTAACGCCAACCCCGGCTTCGGAGAGCATGAAGAACCGTGGGGCGCCGATGAGCGTTTGAGCATGGTAGGCTG
>NZ_DAIQNN010000092.1:0-9845 GCF_036788415.1 Rubrimonas sp.
CGCTACGACAACGAGGCGGGCAAGTTCACCCTCGTCTTCCTCGCGCCGCCGGGCCAGCACGACCGGCCGATCGAACTCACCTACAACTGGGACAGTCCGGAGGAATACGCCGGCGGGCGCAATTTCGGGCACATCGCGCTCGGCGTCGAGAACATCTACGAGATGTGCGAAAGGCTCCAGAAGGCGGGCGTCGCGATCAACCGGCCGCCGCGCGACGGACGCATGGCCTTCGTCAAGTCGCCCGACGGCATCTCGATCGAACTGCTCCAGATCGGCGGCGCGCTGCCGAAGGCCGAGCCCTGGGCGAGCATGCAGAACACCGGCTCGTGGTGAGACGCGCCGCGCTGGCCCTCGCCTGCTCCGCGATCTGGGCGGGCGACGCTGCGGCGATCGACTGCAAGGCGGCGCTCGCGCTCGGGATCGACGTGTCCTCCAGCGTGGACGCGCGGGAATACGCGCTGCAGGTCGCAGGGCTCGCCGAAGCGTTCCGCGACCCCGCGGTGATCGACGCGCTGCTGTATCCGCCCGGCTCCGGCGCGCTGGTGGCGCTCTACGCCTGGAGCGGCTTTCAGCATCAGGAGCTGCTGATCGACTGGACATGGCTCGGAGACCCCGCGTCGGTCGCGGATTTCGCCGACCGGATCGCAGCCGCGCCCCGCCGCTACGACCACTGGCCGACGGCGGTCGGGCGGGCGCTGTCCTACGGCGCGGCGCTGCACAAGCGCGCGCCGATCGGCTGCGACCGCCGCCTGATCGACCTGTCGGGCGACGGCGCCAACAATGACGGCCTCGATCCGGACTGGTTCCGGTCGCGCGGCGAATTCGACGGGCTCGTGATCAACGGTCTCGCGATCATCGGCGCCGACCCCGACCCGGCGCGCTACTATGCGGCGCAAGTCCTGCACGGCCCAGGCGCCTTTCTCGAGATCGCCGACGGATACGCCGACTATCAGAGGGCGATTTTACGAAAACTGCTGCGTGAATTACAGCCGCCTTTCGCTGCGGATGCGCCGTAAGTCCTACGACGAAAGCATCGATCAGGTTTCCCGCGTCGTTTGCCCATAATGAACATGCGGAGGACGGGGTATCTCCCGGTCCCGCATCAGAGCGACGACCGCGCCGGGCGACGCCCGCCCGCGCAAATCGTCGCCGTCGACGCATGAGGCAAACGGAGAAACGCACATGAAGTTCCAGACCCGCACGCTGCTCGCATCCGCCGCCGCGATCGCCCTCGCGCTCCCGGCTTTCGCCGCCGGGCCGCTGGTCACGCCGGTCCAACTGCTCGACATGCTCGGCGAAGGCAAGGTGGTCGCCCTCGACGTGCGGCGCGCCGGCGAGGACAAGGTTGCGCCCTACGAGAAGGCGCACATCCCCGGCTCGATCTCGGCGCCGATCACCGCCGGTTGGATGACGAAGCGCGGCGACGTTCCCGGCATGCTGCCCGACGCCGAAAAGTTCCAGGACTTCATGCGCGGTCTCGGGGTCGATCGCGGCGAGCAGATCGTGCTGATCTACGACGGCTCGTCGCGCTCGTCCTTCAACATCGCGCATGCGACGCGCGCCTATTACACGCTCAAGTCGATGGGCCACGACAAGGTCGCGATCCTCGACGGCGGGATCGAGGGCTGGGTTGCGGCAGGCCTGCCCGTCGCGAAAACCCCGACGGCGCCCGGCGCCGCGGGCACTTTCGTCGCGCGTCTCGACCCGTCGATGACCGCCACGGCGCAGGACGTCGCGGCGGCGATCGGCACGGGCGTGAAGCTGGTCGATGCGCGACCGGCCAAGTACTACAAGGGCGAGGCGAAATTCCCCGTGTCGAAGGCTGCGGGCACTCTGCCCGGCGCGGCGAGCGTCGACGCCAACTTCCTGATGGAGGGGGGCAGCTTCAAGGACGCCGCCGGCGTGACGGCGACCTTCGCCTCGGCGGGCGTATCGCCCAACGACACGGTGATCACCTTCTGCAACACGGGCTTCCTCTGCTCGGCGGCGTGGTTCGCCGCCAGCGAGATCGCCGGCTTCCCGAACGTGCGCGCCTATGACGGCTCGATGTCGGAGTGGACCCAGGACGAGAGCCGCCCGGTCGTCGTCGGCGACGGCGCCGTCGCCATGAACTGAAGCGCCGCGCGACGGCGCGACCGAACGCGCCGGGGGAAACCTCGGCGCTTACTATTTTCAAAAGCCGCAATTGACTGACCAATTCGCACCAAAGTCGTATCCGGCGTTCCGAATTCATTGCGCAGGATCAAGGCCCGCAGAGCGGCTTTGCTTGACATGCGTCGCACCGAAACGCGCGGTCGGTCAACCGACGGCCCCGCGTCTTCGAACGGAACGCCCGACGCGCATCCCGCGCCGGACGCGCGCATTCGGGGCCGCCCATCGCGGCCCCATGACATGGAGAGACACATGAAATTCGCCACGCGCACGCTGCTGGCCTCGACCGCCGCCATCGCCTTCGCCCTGCCCGCCATGGCCGCCGGCCCGCTCGTCAGCGCCGACGAGCTGCTGACCATGCTGAGCGAAGGCAAGGTGCTTGCGCTCGACGTGCGCGAAGCCGCCAAGGAAGGCCCGACCGCCTACGCCAAGGGGCACATCCCCGGCTCCGTCTATGCGCCGATGGACATGGCCAACTGGCGGACCACGCGCGACGGCATCCCGGCGATGGCGCCGGACGCCGACAAGTTCCAGGCCTACATGCGCAGCCTCGGCCTCGACCGCGGCGAGCAGGTCGTGCTGATCTATTCGGGCGTCGAGCCCGGCCTGGGCGATCTGGCGGCGGCGACTCGCGCTTACTGGACGCTGAAGTCGATGGGCCACGAGAAAGTGGCGATCCTGAACGGCGGCGTCGCCGGCTGGGCGGCTGCGGGCCTGAACCTCGCCGTCAGCCCGACCGAGCCGGCCGCGGCGGGCAACTTCACCGCCCGCTTCTCCGACGTGTGGCTGGCCGACGCCGCCGACGTGCAGGCCGCGCTGACCTCCGACGTCAAGCTGATCGACGCGCGCCCGACCGGCCAGTATGCGGGCGAGTCGAAGCACCCCAAGGCCAAGAAGGCCGGCCACATCCCCGGCGCGCCGAACCTCTACGGCGGCAAGCTGCTCGACGGCGCGATGGTCAAGGACGCCGCGGCGATCGAGAAGCTGTTCGCCGAAGTGGGCGTGAGCGCCTCGGACGACGTCATCACCTACTGCAATGGCGGCTTCTACTGCTCGGCGATCTGGTTCGCCGCGCACGAGATTCTCGGCTACGACAAGGTGCGCGTCTATGACGGCTCCATGATCGACTGGACGCAGGACGAGAGCCGCCCGGTCGCCACCGGCCCCGCCAGCTGATCCGACGCCCTTAAGACGACAGTCAGGGGCGCGCCGCGCAGAGCGATCTGACGGCGCGCCCCTTCGCTCGTGCAAGGCCGGCTTGCGCCGCCCGCGCTTGCGCCTTTGCGCGGCCTGCCGCACTGATGGCGCGATTTCCCACGACGGAGGACGCCTCGGTGAACATCGACAGCGCGCAAGCCAGACTCGGAGCGTTTCACAGCATGCAGGTTCCCGTCGTCGGCGCGGCCCTCGCAGGCTTCGCCCTGTGCGCGATGCACATCGCGGGCGCGCTGGAGATGCGGCTGGTCTGGACCTTCCTCGTCGGCGGGCTGCTCGGCTTCGCGCTCTACCGCGCCTCCTTCGGCTTCACGGGCGCATGGCGGAAGTTCATCGTCACGGGGCAGAGCCGGGGTTTCCGGGCGACGCTCGCAATGCTGGGCGTCTCGGCCCTGCTGCTGATGCCGATGTCCACGATCGGCGGCTTTCCGCCGGCGGTCGCGCAAGTGAGCCTGTCGCTGATGCTCGGCGCCTTCGTCTTCGGCTTCGGGATGCAGCTCGGCGGCGCCTGCGGCTCGGGCGCGGCCTATGTGGTGGGCGGCGGCTCGGCGCGGACGCTGTTCACGCTTGCGACCTTCATCCTCGGCTCGGTGATCGGCTCGGTCCATACGCCGTTCTGGATGGCGGAGCTGCCGCGTTTCGGCGCGCTGCGCGTCACCGACCATCTCGGGCTCGCAGGCGGGCTGGCGCTGACCTTCGCCGCGCTGGCCGGCCTCTGGGCGCTGGCTCTGCGGCGCGAGCGGGCGATGGGCGCGGGGCCGCAGCCGCCGGTCGCGGCGGCGGGGGGACCGCTGGTCGAGCGGCTATTGCTCAAGCCTTGGGCGCCCTTCGCGGGCGCGGCGGCGATCGGCGTTCTCGGCGCGCTGGCGCTGGCGGTCAGCGGGACGATGTGGGGCATCACCTTCGGCTACACGCTATGGGGCGCGCAACTCTTCGACGCGTTCGGCGCGGACCTCTCCAGCTGGACCTTCCCCGGCGACGACCGCGCCTTCTGGGCGGCGGACTGGGCGCAGGGCGCGCTGAGCCAGTCGTTTTTCCAGAACGCCTCGGCCAACATGAATGTCGGGCTGATCCTAGGCGCGATGCTCGCGGCGGGGCTGTCGGGCGGGTGGAAGCCGAGCCTCAAGGGCGTCTCGGCGCTGTCGATCCTCGCGGCGCTGATCGGCGGCTTCCTGATGGGATACGGCGCGCGCATGTCCTTCGGCTGCACGATCGGGGCGCTGACCAACGGCGTCGCCTCTGGCAGCCTGCATGGCTGGGTGTGGATGGGTTGCGCCTATCTTGGAACCGTCCTGGGCGTGCGCGCCCGGCCCCTCTTCGGGCTCGAGCGCTGAGGCCTCACGCCGCCCCGCGCCGCGCCTGCGCCGCCTGAAGCGCCCGCCAGACGCGCTCGGGCGTCAGCGGCGTGTCGAGTTCCTCCGCGCCGGCGCTGCGCAGCGCGTCGAGCGCGGCCAGCGTCACGGCGGGGGTCGCCGCCACCGCGCCGGCCTCGCCGCAGCCCTTCACGCCCATCGGGTTCGACGGCGTCGGCGCGTCCTCGTTGAACGCCACCGAAAAGAACGGCGAGTCGGCTGCGCGCGGCATCGCGTAATCCATGAAGCTCGCCGTCAGGGGCTGGCCGTCCGCGTCCCAGCGCGCCTCCTCCATCAGCGCCTGCCCAGCGCCCTGCGCGACGCCGCCGTGCACCTGGCCGGCCACCAGCAACGGGTTCACCAATGCGCCGAAATCGTCGATCACGCTGTAGCGCGTCAGGGTCAGCCGCCCGGTGTCCGGGTCGACCTCGACTTCCGCCGCATGGCAGCCGTTCGGGAAGGTCGACTCGCGGTCGGCCACGTCGCCTTCTCCGTCGAGCCCGCCGAGTGTCGCGGCCAGCTCGGTCAGCCGCACGGTCCGGTCGGTGCCGACGATGCGGAACGCGCCGCCTTCCTCCGCTGAGAAGGACAGGTCGTCGAGGCCCGCCTCCAGATGCTCCGCCGCCGCCTCGCGCGCCTTGCGCAGCAGGTCCTCGGCGGCGAGCAGCAGCACGCGCCCCGCCATGATCAGCGACCGCGAACCGCCGGTGCCGCCGCCGCGCGAAAGCAGGTCCGTGTCGCCCGGCGCGAGCCGGATCGACTCCCAGTCGAGCCCGAGTTGCTGGCGCACGATCTGCGCCCAGGCCGTCTCATGCCCCTGGCCGGTGGATTGCGTGCCGACGCGGATCTCGCACCCGCCCTGCGCGTCGAGTCGGATCTCGGCGCGCTCCACCGGCGCGCCTCCGGTACGCTCCATGTAATAGCACGCGCCGAAGCCGAGCAGCTTCCCCCGCGCCTGCGCCTCGGCCCGCCGCGCCGCGAAGCCGTCGCGATCCGCCGCCTCCAGCGCGCGCCGCACATTCTCGGCCGGGTCGAGACTGTCGAACACCATGCCCCCCGGCGTCGCGTAGGGCAGCTCCTTCGGCGTGACGAGGTTGCGCAGCCGCAAATCGACTGGATCCACGCCCATCTCCCGCGCCGCCCGCTCCATCAGCCGTTCGGTGACGTAGATCACCTCGGGCCGCCCGGCGCCGCGATAGGCGTCGGTCGGCGCCGTGTTGGTGAAGACCCCGGTCACCTGATGGTGAAAGGTCGGCGTGCGGTACATTCCGCCCACCAGCGGCGCCGAAAAGGCGGTGTGGATGCCGGCGCCGAAGCTGGAGTAGCAGGCCCCGAGATTGGACAGCGAGCGCCAGCGGAACCCCAGCAGCCGGCCCTCGGCGTCGAATGCGGCCTCGGCGTCGGTGGTCAGGTCGCGGCCCTGCGCGTCCGACAGCATCGCGTCGGTCCGCTCGCCGATCCACTTGACCGGCCGCCCGAGCTCGCGCGCGGCCAGCGCCGTCAGCCCGTATTCGGGATGGGCCATCAGCTTCATCCCGAAGCCGCCGCCCACATCCGGCGTGCGCACCCTCAGAAGCTCCGGCGCGACCTGCAGCGCCGCCGCGATCCGCGCCCGTATGCCATGCGCGCCCTGGCTGCCGATCCAGATCTCCCAGCGACCGGCGTCCGCGTCGAACTGCGCGGCGATCGCGCGCGGCTCCATCGAGGCGACGATGAGCCGCTGGTTGCGCACGCGCAGCCGCGTCACGTGGGCGGCGCGGGCGAAGGCGGCTTCGGTCGCGGCCTCGTCGCCGCACGCCCAGACATAGGCGCGGTTGCCCGGCGCCGCGTCATGCAGCAGCGGCGCGCCCTCGGCCAAAGCCGCCTCCGGGTCGGTCACCGCCTCGAGCGTCTCATAGTCGACCTCGATCAGTTCGGCGGCGTCGCGCGCCTGCGCCAGCGTCCCGGCGACGACGAAGGCGACGGGCTGCCCGACGAAGCGCACCTTGTCGGTCGCCAAATGCGGCTGCGTCGCCGGCGCCGGCGGCGCGCCGTCGCGCTGCGCGAACGGCAACTCGTTGCCGAGCGGCGCGAGCCGCTCCGCCACATCCGCCCCGGTCCATATCCCCAGAACGCCCGGCGCCGCCCGCGCCGCCGAGGCGTCGACCCGCAGGATCGCGGCATGGGCGTGGGGGCTGCGCAACACATGCGCGCGCGCCGCGCCCGGCAGGCGGACATCGTCGACATAACTGCCCCGCCCGGTCAGGAATCGCGCATCCTCCTTGCGGGTCGCTGGCTGACCGACGCCGAATTTCATCCTATCTCTCCCAAGCGAGGCGCGGCGGAGGGTAGACGCGCCGGCGCGCGCGTCAATGCGTGACGACCGGCGCCCTGGAAAGCGCGCCGCGAGGATGGGGACGGGCGCGATGCGCCTTGGAGGATACAAGACCGCGCCGAACCGACCCGGCATCGACCGGCGGAGCGCGCTGCGTCTGGCCGCAGGCGCGGCGGCCTCGCTGCCCGGCGCCTTTCCAGCGCGCGCGCAGCGCGGGCGAACGCTCCGCGTCTCGATGACCGTCCCCGAACTCGGCGACCCGCGCCTGTTCGACATGGGCGAGCAGGGCGATCTCGCGCGCGGGGTGATCGAACCGCTGGTCCGGCTCGACGCGGACGGGACCTTCCGCCCCTGGCTGCTCGAACGCTGGGAGGTCGCGCCCGACGCCGGCGCCTACCGGCTGCATCTGCGCCAGGGCGTCCGCTGGTCGACCGGCGACGCCTTCGACGCGCGCGACGCGCTGGCGAATTTCACCCGCTGGTGCGACGCCGACGCGCCCGGCAATTCGATGGCCGCGCGCCTCGACGCGCTGATCGACCCGCAGACCCGCCATCTGCGCGCCGGCGCCGTCGAGGCCGAGGGCGCGCATGTCGTCCGCCTGACCCTCTCGCGCCCCGACGCGACGCTGATCGCGGCGCTGACCGACTATCCCGCCCTAGTCGTTCATCGCGACCACGATCCCGCGCGCGGCGATCCGCCTTCCGCGCTCGCCGGCACCGGCCCGTTCCGCATCGAGACGCACGCGCCCGGCGCGTTCGCCCGCCTCGTCTCCGCGCCACAGCCCTGGTGGGGCGGCGCGGTCGGGCTGGACGCGGTCGAGTTCCTCGATCTCGGCGCAGACCCCGCCGCGGAAGTCGCTGCTTTCGCGCGCGGCGAGATCGACCTCAACCGCGCCACGCTCCCCGCTTTCGCGCCGACGCTCGACGCGCTCGGCCTGACCGCCCATCGCGCCCTCAGCGGGGCGACGGTGGTCGCGCGCATGAACCTCAAGGCGGAGCCTTACGCCGACCGCCGCATCCGCCGCGCGCTGCAACTGCTCGTGGACAACGAGACCGTGCGCCTGATCGCCCATCGCGGCCTCGGCCTCGCCGCCGAGAACCATCATGTCGGGCCGATGCACCCGGAATACGCGCCCTTGCCGCCGCCGGCCCGCGACCCCGACGCGGCCCGCGCCCTGCTGCTCGAAGCCGGCTCCATCGCCTGGCCGTTCGAACTCGTCTCGATCGACGACGACTGGCGCAGCCTGACCGCCGACGCGATCGCGGCGCAGCTGCGCGACGGCGGGCTGACCGTGCGCCGCCGCATCGTCCCCGCCGCCGAGCACCGGGCGGCGTGGAAGTCCTACGCCTTCTCGATCACCGACTGGGCGAGCCGGCCGCTCGGCGTGCAGACGCTCGCGCTGGCCTATCGCAGCGGCGCCGCCTGGAACGAGACCGGCTTCTCCGACCCCGCCTTCGACGCACTGCTCGACGCCGCGCTCGGCGAGCCCGACCCCGAGCGCCGCATCGCGCCCGTGCGCGAGCTCCAGCGCATCCTTCAGGACAGCGGCGCGATCATCCAGCCCTACTGGCGCAGCGCGATGGCTCACGCCGCCCCGCATGTGCGCGGCTTCCGCCTGCACCCCGCGCAGGAACTCCATCTGGAGGGCGTGTCGCTGGCGTGACGGCGCGGCTCCGGCCGATGCCGCAGCGCGTCATTTGCGCGTGCATCGCGCCGCCCGCCGGCGCATGGTCGCTCATCGCCTTGCGGAGCGCCCCGATGAGTCTGATCCTGCCGCCCGACCACCCGCAGCGTTACCCTATGACGCGCGAACTGCACGCGCGGCCCTTCCCCGAGATCGCCTCGCCGAGTCAGGCGATCCACCTCGCCTTCAAGCCGCTTGACGACCGCGCCCGCGACACCGCCGCCCACCGCGCCCATGTCGAGGCGCTTGTCGACCGCGTGGGCGCGCCGCGCCCTGCGCGCGACGCCGACCATTATTTCGGCGAAGTCGGGCGGGTGAAGCTGAAATGGGAGCGCCACACCGAATTCGTCTCCTACACGCTGTTCGAGGACGGCCCGACCGACGCGCCCTTCGCTCTGCCCGTCGAACGCCTTGCGCCGGCGGACTGGCTGGCGGAGGCGCCTGGCGCGCTGATCTCGGCGATCCGCGTGCATGTCGAGACGGTCGACGGGCTGGACGCCGCCGAAGCGGCGCTGCTCGGCCGGCTCAACCGCCATTTCGTCGCCGAAAGCCTCGCCGCGGCGCATGTGGTCGACCGGCAGGCCACCGCCTTCAGCGATTTCCGCATCCATGAGGACGGCTTCAGCCGCGTCGCCGTGCTCGCCCAGCCCGACACCGGGCGCCGGCGCGTCGGGCGCGTCGTGCAGCGGATGCTCGAGATCGAGACCTACCGCATGATGGCGATGCTTGCGCTGCCGATGGCGCGGCGCGTCGGCGGCCAGCTCTCCGAGATCGAGGCGGAGCTGGCGGGGCTGATCGAGAAGTTCACCGCCGACGCGCATGACGACCGCGACGCGCTGGCCCGGCTGACCCGGCTGTCGGCGGCGATCGAGGCGATCTCGGCGGAGACCGCCTTCCGCTTCGGCGCCTCCTTCGCCTATTCCAAATTGGTCGAGCAGCGCATGGCGACCCTGCGCGAGGAGCGCGCCGCCAACCGCCAGATGATCAGCGAGTTCATGGCGCGCCGCTTCGAGCCGGCGATGCGCACCTGCCGCTCGACCGAGCGCCGGCTGCACGACGTCGCCAACCGCGCCGACCGCGCCGTGTCGCTGCTGCGCACCCGCGTCAACGTCGCCGTCGAGACGCAGAA
>NZ_DAIQNN010000093.1:0-9829 GCF_036788415.1 Rubrimonas sp.
GAATGGCCGCCTACCGCGCTCCGCGGGTCTCCCCGCGACCGGCCGGAACCGGGAGCTCCCAGTCGGTCGACCCCGAGGACCCCGTAGCGGCGCACGTCGCCGGGATCAACGCGCGTGCCCGGGGGCTGCTGGCCGCCGGCGCGATGATCGAGGACAGCGGCCTCTCGGCGGCGGTGATGGAGCGCTACGTTGGCTGGGAGACCCCGGAGGGCCGCACGATGCTGGCGGGCGAGCGCAACCTCGCAGTTCATGTCATCGATGCTCGCCCTCCGGCTGCCGGGCGTCGTCCGCCCGGCCCCCGTCGCCGAAGCTCAGGCGGCCAGCGTCCCGCTGACCGGGGTCATGTTCTTGATGTTGTCGAACATGGGCGACCCGATCTCGGCGGCCTGCCTGATTTCCTCCAGCACCGCCGGGTTCGCGTCGCTCTCCACCTTCACGGTGTAACTCAGCTCGCCGAACCCCGGCCGGACGGAGGGATCGATGGCCAGATAGCCGCGCAGGTCGAACGGCGCGTTCACGGTGATCTCCAGCCCGGTGAACTCCACGCCCCGCAGCTTCGCGTGGGTCGCCCAGCCGATCGCGAGACAGGAGCCGAGCGCGGCGAGCAGCAACTCCATCGGATCGATGTGGGCGTCCATGCCGCCGAGCGGGGCCGGCTCGTCGGTGCGGATCGTGAAGCTGCGCGCGGAGGTGACCGCCTGCGCGCCGCCCGTCCAGACGGTCTTCGCAGAGAAGGAGCCCTTGGCCTGCTCGGGGTGGTCGACCAGATGCGCCTTGGTCTTCTGCATCGCCTCGATGTCGAGGCTCGCGGCGCAGGTCATGTCTTCGGCGACGGTGGTCATCGGTTCAGTCTCCCTGTCGTTGTGGAACGCAGCCAGCGGCTGCTGTCGCGCCAAGGCGGCCGAGGATGGTCCTCAGCGTCGCCTGCTCGCCTGGGGGGAGCGATTGCAGGAACCGCTCGCAGATCCCGTCCTGCGCCGCCATCAGCCGGGCGCGGGCGGCGCGTCCGGCCGCGGTCAGCGCCACGCCGACGGCGCGCCGGTCGCTTTCGGGCCGGGCCCGCTCCAGCAGGCCCCGCGCCGTCAGCTTGTCGACGACGTAGGTGCCGGTGCCGAGGCTTATCCCGACAGCGGCGCAGAACGCTTTCATGCGGATTGCCCCCGCCTGAGGCGTCGCGCGCAGCGCCGAGCATTCCCGCGGCGCCAGCGGGGGGTCGAACGCGCTGGCCTCGGCGCGTTCGGCCTCGGCCATCGCGTCGCTCAGCGTCCGTATCGCCAGGCCGAGGCCTGCCGGGCCATCGTTCTTCGACTGGATGTCCATTGATTTGAAGTTCAAACATTTTGGAGATCAAGTCAATCGCGTCGCGACACGATCCCTGGGACGGCGGCGCGCAAGCTCCCGGTTGCGGCCGGTCGCGGACCGCAGGCCCAGGAGGGAGAGCATGAAAAACCGTGGGGCGCCGACGAACGTTTGAGCGTGGTAGGCTGTGCTCATGGGCGGTAGGCGACGTACGGATAGCCGATCCGGCGGTCTTTCCGACGCCGTTCTCAAGCCTGACGGTCAGGCCGGTGCCGTATCGGACGACGCCGCGCTTCGGGTCCAGCCGCGGCTGGAGGCCAGCAGGGCGCGGGTGTAGGGGTGCCGGCAGCGGGCGGCGCGGATCGCGTCCGCGTCGATCTGCTCGACCACCCGACCCTCGGTCATCACGGCGATGCGCTCGCACAGATGGGCGACCACCCGCAGGTCGTGGCTGACCAGCACATAGGTCAGCCCGCGCGCCCGGCGCAGGCCGTCGAGCAGGTTCAGAACGCCCGCCTGCACCGACACGTCGAGCGCCGAGGTCGGCTCGTCCAGCAGCAGCACCTCGGGCTCGACCACGAGACACCGCGCAATGGCCACCCGCTGGCGCTGGCCGCCCGATAGCTGGTGCGGATAGCGGTAGGCATAGTCGGGCGACAGGCCGACGGCGACCAGCGTCTCCGCGACGCGGCGGTCGCAGTCGCCGATGCCGTGGATCAGCATCGGCTCCATCAGCACGCTGCGCACCATCTTGCGCGGGTGCAGCGAGCCGTAGGGATCCTGGAACACCATCTGCACGCGCCGGAAGAACGCCCTTGGCCGCGGGCGCCGCGCCGGCGCGCCGTCCAGCGCCACCACTCCGGCGTAGGCGTTCAGTCCCGCGACGGCGCGAAGGACGGTGGACTTGCCCGACCCCGATTCGCCAATCAGACCGAACGCCTCGCCCTTCGCCACGCTGAAGGTCACGTCCTGCGCGGCGTGGACAGCCCGGCTGCCCTCGCCGAACGTGACGGAAAGGCCCGCGACGTCGAGCTTGGCCGTCATGCGGCGGGGCCTTCGAGCCACGACGGGTCGCGTTCGGGCACGACGAGCCGCTCGACCTTGCGGTCCAGCGGCGGCAGGCTGCCGAGCAAGGCGCGGGTGTAGGGGTGTCGCGCCTTAGGCAGTTCCGAGGCCGGCAGCGCCTCCAGCACCCGGCCGGCGTACATCACCAGCACCCGGTCGCAGAAGTCCGCGACGAGCGGCAGGTCGTGGCTGATGAAGATCAGGCCGAGCCCCTTCGCCGAGACGCGCTCGTCGAGGATGTCGAGGATCTGCCCGCGCACGGTGACGTCCAGCGCCGAGGTCGGCTCGTCGGCGATCACGATGTCGGGCTCGGCGGCGAGCATCATGGCGATCATCACCCGCTGGCCCATGCCGCCGGACAGCTCGTGCGGATAAAGCCCCAGCACCCGCTGCGGGTCGCGGATGCGCACCTGCTCCAGGAGGTCCAGCGCCCGTTCGCGGGCCTCGGCGCGCGACATGCGCGCGTGCAGCCGGCAGGACTCGACGATCTGCCGCTCTACCTTGTGCAGCGGGTTCAGCGAATAGCGCGGGTCCTGCAGGATCATGGCGATGCGCCCGCCGCGCAAGTTGCGCATCTGCCGCTCCGGAGCCGTCAGGAGGTCCACGCCCGCGAAGCGCAGCGCATCGGCCGTGGCGCGGGCTTGCGGGGGCAGGAGGCGCATGATCGCCCGGCCCGCCGTCGACTTGCCCGAGCCCGACTCGCCGACGATGCCCAGCCGCTCGCGCCCCAGCGTGAAGGAGACGCCGCGCAGCACCTCGTTCCAGCCCGATGGAGCGGGGTAGGCGACGCGCAGGTTGCTCACCGTCAGCAGCGGCTCAGCCATGGCGGGGGTCCAGCACGTCGCGCAGGCCGTCGCCCAGCAGGTTGAACGCGAGGCTGACAAACAGGATCGCAAGGCCCGGCATGGTGGCGAGCCACCAGTTGGTCAGCATGAACTGCCGCCCCGAGGCGAGCATCGCCCCCCACTCCGGCATCGGCGGCTGGGCGCCGAGGCCGAGAAAGCCCAGCCCGGCGGCCGTCAGGATGATCCCGGCCATGTTCAGCGTGATGCGGATGACGACCGAGGGCACGCACATCGGCATGATGTGCCCGACGATGATGCGCGTGGCCCCGGCCCCCATCAGACGCGCAGCAGCGATGTATTCGGCCTTGCGCACGCTCAGCGTCTCGGCCCTCGCAAGCCGTGCGATGGGCGGCCAGGCGGCCAGCGAGATCGCGATAATGGCATTGTCGATCCCCGCCCCCAGCGCCGCGACGAAGGCGAGCGCGAGGATCAGCGCGGGGAACGACAGGAAGACGTCCACCACGCGCATCAGCACGATGTCCACCCAGCCGCCGAAGTAGCCCGACGTCGCCCCGACGATCAGCCCGATCGGCCCGGCGATCGCCGCGGCGAGAAAGGCGATGTAGAGCGTGATGCGCGAGCCGTAGATGATCCGGCTGTAGATGTCCCGGCCGAGGTCGTCGGTGCCGAACCAGTGCGCGGCGGACGGCGGCTGCAGCCGCCGCGTCAGATCCTGCGCGAAGGGGTCGTGCGTGGCGACCAAGGGCGCGAACAGCGCCGCGAGCAGCAGCGCCAGCAGGATGACGAGGCCGACCATGGCCGCCGGGTTCCGCGACAGGCGCCGCCAGCCCCGCCAGACTGCCTGCGCGCGGGCTTGCCCGGGCGACGCGGCGGTCGGCGCGTCCAGCCACTCCCGCAGGCTGCGCCGCCCGGGCGCTCCGGCGGCGTCGTGGGCGCTCATCGCGTCCTCGGGTCGAAGCTGCGATAGAACAGGTCCGCCAGCAGGTTCAGGCCGATGAAGATGAGCCCGATCAGCAGCACGCAGCCCATCACCGCGTTCATGTCCGACCGCAACAGCGCCGTGGTGAGGTAGCGTCCGAAGCCGGGCCAGGCGAACACCGTCTCGGTCAGCACCGCGCCCTCCAGCAGGAAGGCGTAGGACAGGGTGATCACGGTGACGAGCTGCACCGCGATGTTGGGGAAGGCGTGCCCCCAGATCACTGCGGCGCGGCTGGCTCCCTTGGCGCGGGCGGCGACGATGTATTCCTGCCCGAGCTGCTCCAGCATGAAGCTGCGCGTCATGCGGGCGATGTAGGCGAGCGCGCCGTAGGCGAGGATCGAGGCCGGCAGCACGATGCGGCTGAAGACGTCGCTGAACACGTCCCACTGACCGGCCAGCGCGGTGTCGAGAAGATAGAGGCCCGACCAGGGCTCAAGGTCCCACTGGTGGATCACGTCGATCCGGCCGGGCGCGCCGACCCAGCCGAGCGACGCGTAGAACAGCGTCAGCCCGATGAGCCCCAGCCAGAAGTTCGGCGCCGAATAGCCGATCAGCGCGACCACGCGCACCAGCTGATCCACCCATGTGCCGTGCCGCGCGGCGGCCAGCACGCCGAGCGGCACGCCGACGGCGGTGCCGAGCAGCATCGCGACGGTGGCGAGCTCCACGGTCGCGGGAAAGACGCGCAGGATGTCCTCGATCACCGGCCGGCCCGAGGCGAGCGAAGTGCCGAAGTTGAACGACAGCATGTCGCGCAGATAGGTATAGAACTGGACGTAGAGCGGCTGGTCGAGCCCCAGTTGCCGATACATCCGGTCGTAGGCTTCCTGCCCTGCATCGTCGCCGAGGATCGCCAGCACCGGGTCCAGCGGCAGCATGCGCCCGATGAAGAACGTGAGCGCGAGCAGCCCGAAGATCGTGACCACGACCGAGCCCAGCACTCGCGCGAACCCGGCAAGGCGGCGGACCGCCGGCCGGTCCGCCGCGCTCGGCGGACCGGAAGATGTGGCGACGTCGGCCATGGCGGCCGGTCAGTCCTTGTAGGCGCGGTTCATGTAGACGCGGAACGCATGCCAGGTCCAGTCCTGCACGTTGCTCCGCACCACAGCGTTGTTGGACATCTGGAACATGTATGCCCCGGGACCGTACTGCATGTGGTCCTGCTGCAGCGCGCGATAGAGTTCGATCTGCTTCTCGCGGTCGGTCTCGAACAGCGCCTCGCGCACCCGGTCGTTGAAGTCAGGCCGGTACCAGGACGACCGCCAGGTCGGATACATCCCCAGCGCCGCCTCGAAGCGGTTGTCGGGGTTGACCGCATGGCGCTCCAGCATCCCGTGCGCGTGAGGAATGTTGGTCTGCCAGGACGACAGCAGCGTGTCGAATTCCCGTCCGCGGAAGGCGGAGAACAGCTGCGCGTTGGCCATCTGCTCGATGTTGAGCGTGATCCCGACCTGCGCCGCATTGGCCTGGATGTGCTGGGCCACCGGTGCGGCGTAAGGCGGTGTGCCGATGAACATGCGCGCGGTGAAGCCGTCGGCGTAGCCCGCCTCGGCCAGCAGCGCGCGGGCCTTCTCGATGTCGAGCGAGAACGGCGCGCCTTCCTCCTCGTCGAGCGCCGCGAAGGCGCCCAGCGGAACGACGGTGTTGCGGGGGACGCCGGCGAAGGCCATCACCGTCTCGGCGAGCTGGTCGTAGTTGATCAGATAACGAAAGGCGAGGCGCACCCGGTCGTCGTCGAACGGCGGCTTCTCGTTGTGGAAGCTCATGTAGAAGATCTGGTGGTTCAGCGTGCTCATCAGCTGAACGTCGGGGTTCTGCGACAGGGCGCGCAGGTCCTCCGAGCCGAGATCGCGCGCCACGTCGACGTCGCCCTGCTCGATCAGCAGCCGCTGGGAGCCGGCCTCGGGCACATGGCGGATGATCCAGCGCGGCGTCTTCGGCGCCTCGCCATAGTAGTTCTCGTTCGCCTCGAGGATCACCACCTCGCCGGCGCTCCACTGGCGCAGACGGTACGGACCGACGCAGGCGGTGTTGGTGGTCAGATAGCCGTTGGCGCGGTCGTTATCGACCTCTTTCGTCTTGAGATACTCGCTGTCGAGCACATGGCCCACGCGGCCGGAGACCACGGCCTGCATGATGATGTCGAGCGGATAGGGGTCGCTGAGCGTCATCTGGAAGGTGTGGTCGTCCAGCGCGACGAAGCTTTCGACCGCGTTCTCCTTGGTGAAGCCGTAGGACGTCAGCATCGCGGCGTTGCCGAAGGCGAGTTCCACGACGCGGGTCATCGACCAGACCAGATCGTGCGCCGTCACCGGGTTGCCCGAGGGGTGCACGGCGTCGCGGCGCATGTTGAAGGTGATGACCATGCCGTCCTCGGAGACGGTCCAGCTCTCGGCCACCGCCGGCAGGATGCCCGCCTCGTTCTCCGGGTCGGCCATCACCAGGCTGTCGCAGATGTTGGTGATCAGTTCGTTGGTGACCACCTCGCCGATCTGGGCGGGGTCGAAGGTGCTGATGGCGTCGATGTTCCACGCCATGACCATCGTGTTCTGCGGCGTGCGCGCGAGCGCCGGTCCCGACGCCGCCACGATGGCGGCAACGGCGCAGCCGCCCAGAAAACGTGCTTTTGCCATTTTTTGCGATCCTCACCTGTCGGACTTGCCGACCCCTGTGAAGCCAACGCTGCCATAGCGGGCGGGGCGATGCCAGCCGTTTGTGCCCCGCAGCCGCCCTTGCGTGGGCGTTCGGCGAAAGCGGGCGCCATGGCCTTGCAACTGCCCGAAAAACCGGCGCTGATGCGCGGGCCGCGTCGGACAGCCCGGTCGACGACGGAATCGCTGTCGGAGGTCGACCATGCTGACGCCGGAAGGGCTTTATCCGCCCGCGGAGCCCTATCGCGTCCACCGACTGGAGGTGGCCCCCCCGCACGAACTGCATGTCGAGGAATGCGGCAACCCCGAGGGCGTCCCGGCGCTGTTCCTGCACGGCGGCCCCGGCGGGGGCGTGCGCCCTGCGGCTCGGCGGACCTTTGACCCCAGGCGATTTCGCGTCGTCCTGTTCGACCAGCGCGGCTGCGGCAAGTCCACCCCCTCGGGCGAACTGGACGGCAACACGACGCAGGCGCTGATCGCCGACATCGAGGCGATCCGCGCGCATCTGGGGATCGAGCGCTGGTTGATGACCGGCGGCTCATGGGGCAGCTTCCTGTCGCTGGCCTATGCGCAGGCGCACCCCGAGCGTTGTCTGGGCCTCAGGCTGCACGGGATCTTTCTCGGCGAGGCGGAGAACATCCGCTTCTGGTTTCACGGCATCGGCAAGCTTTTCCCCGACGCCTTCGAGGACTTCGCGGGCCACGTGCCGGAGCCCGAGCGCGGCGATCTTCTGGCGGCCTACCACAAGCGGCTGATCGACCCCGATCCGGCGGTGCACCTGCCCGCGGGCCTCGCGCTGCGCGGCTTCTCGGCGCGGACCCAGACGCTGCTGCCGAGCCCCGCGCATCTGGCGGCGCTGACCGAGCCGCGCGCGGCGCTGGAGATATCGCGGCTGTTCACCCATTACTGCGCGAACGGCTGCTTCATGCCCGAGGGCGCGCTGCTGGCAGGCGTGGACCGCATCCGCCACCTGCCCTGCGAAATCGTCCATGGCCGCTATGACGTGGTCACGCCCATGGACGGCGCCTGGCGGCTGCACCGGGCGTGGCCCGAGGCGCGCTTCACCATCGTGGGCCTGGCCAACCACGTCGCGACGCCCGAGGCGCCGGCGCTGTCGGCGGCGCTCACCGCGGCGACCGACCGGCTCGCCGACCGCATCGAGGGGCGCGGGCCGGGCGTCGAAGAATACGTCGCGCTCCGCGCTCACCATTCGCCCGCCCTGTCCGAAGACGGGGAGCGGCTGGCCTGGATCAGCGACGAGAGCGGGCTCGACGCGCTGTGGAGCATGGACCTCGGCCCCGGCGGCGCGCCCGCCCTGCGCGCCGCGCCCGGCGAGCGGGTCTACGCCGCCGCCTTCCGCCCGAAGTCGCGGGACATCCTGTTCGTCACCGACCGCGGCGGCGACGAGCGTCATCAGCTCTGGCTGCTGCCCGATGGCGCGACCGAGGCGCAGGCGCTGACCGACGATCCGCGCTGGGTGCATCAATGGGGCTGCTTCGACGCCGCCGGCGCGCGACTGGCCTACGCGTGCAACGCCCGCGACGCCCGGCACATGGACGTCCACGTCCGCGATCTCGCGACCGGCGAGACGCGCGCCGTGCTGACGGGCGAGGGCTGGCGCACGCCGATGCGCTTCTCGCCCGACGGCGCGACGTTGCTCGTGCAGGACAACCGCCGCGGCATGTTCGACGCCGACCTGCTGCTGCTCGACCTCGCCAGCGGCCGGACCCGGCCCGTTCTCGCGCGGATGAAGGCCCACGTCGCGGCGGCGCGCTTCATCGAGCAGGGCGCGGCGCTGCTGCTGGTGACGGACGCGGCTCGCCAGTTCCACGGCGTCGCGAGGCTGCCGCTGGAGGGCGGGGCGCCGGAATGGCTGTTCGCCCCCGAGGCGGACGTCGAGGCCGCGGCGCTGAGCAAGGACGAGCGGCTGATCGCCTGCGCGGTCAACGAGGGCGGCGCCTCCCGCCTCGTGCTAGTCTCGCGGTCGGACGGGGCGACCCGCACCGTGACGGGCCTTCCCGAGGGCCGCATCACCACGCTGCTGCTGGCGGCGCAGGACACGGCCGTGATCTGCGCGGTGAACTGCTTCGACCGCCCGTCGCGCCTCTTTCGCGTCGATCTCGCCACGGGCGAGACAACCGTGCTGGCCAAGGGCGCCTTCCCCCTCGCCGACAGCGACGTCGTGCGGCCCGAGACCGTGGCCATCGGGAGCTTCGACGGCCAGGCTGTCCCCGCCTTCGTGTTCGAGCCGCGCGAACCCCGGCCCGGCCGCCCGGCGCTCGTGATCGTCCACGGCGGGCCCGAGAGCCAGTACGCCGCGCATTGGCGGTCGGACGTGCAGCACCTCGTGCGCCACGGCTGGACGGTGGTCGCGCCCAACGTGCGCGGCTCCACCGGCTACGGCCGCGCGTGGCAGGCGGGCGACGATCTGGAGAAGCGGATGGACAGCGTCCGCGACCTCAAGGCCGTGCGCGACTGGCTGGCGGCCCGACCCGGGGTCGATGCGGCGAGACTGGTCGTATACGGCCAGTCCTACGGCGGCTTCATGGCCCTGGCGGCGCTGACCGAGTATCCTGACGACTGGTGCGCCGGGGCCGAGTTCTACGGCATCGCCGACTACAACAACCTGATGGCCACCACAGGCCCGTGGCGGCGTGCGTTGCGCGCGGTGGAGTATGGCGACCCCGACACGCCCGAGGGCGCGGCGATGCTCGCGGCCCTCTCGCCAATGCGCAAGGCCGCTCGGATCCGCGCGCCGCTGTTCATCGCCCACGGCGCCGACGACCCGCGCGTGACGCCGGCCGAAAGCGAGATGCTCTACGCCGCGCTGCGGGGGCTGGGGCGGACGCCGGTGATGCTGCGCATACCCTACGAGGGGCACGGCTTCGCCCGGTTGCAGAACCGGCAGGCGGTGTTTGGCGCGCTGGCGCGGTTTCTGGCCGAAGCGGTGGCGTGACGGGCCGGGCTGTCCCCCCGGGGACCTTTCCGAAGGTGGGGGCTTCAGGCTGCGATTGGCTGCTGAGCGAAGC
>NZ_DAIQNN010000094.1:0-9816 GCF_036788415.1 Rubrimonas sp.
TGCGGCGGCCGCCGCGCGCGGCGTCGCGCTCGTCGGATGACCGGGCGTGAACCTAAGCCGTCAGTCGAGGCCTGTGGACGACTCGCCCGGGACCTGCCGTTCGCGGTTGCGAGGCCAACAGTCCCTCGCCGTCCGGCCACTTCGCCATTCCGGCCGGTCGCGATCCAACAGGCTTTCATGGCTGCCGCATGGTCTTGTAGGCAAGCGACTAGGGGGCCGGTTGGGCGCGTATCGGGGGTCCCGCACCATGACGATCGACGAAGATACGTCTCCGTGCCGTTTTCCATGGTTGTGAAGCGCCGCCTCGCTAGACAGTATGCTGTGAGCGGCGCGTAGGGTGGCGTGATGTTGGATGCTTATCGCGTTCTAGTCTCCGACGATCCGGAGGCGACCCGGACGTTCCTGTCGGGCAAGGGATTGACGGTTCATCCCAAGGCCAGTTGGCGCGGTGGCGCCCCGCATGCCGAAATCAGTGGGCTCTACGCCGACAGCTTCTACATCGGTTGGATGAGCTACGGCGACGGTGTGCGGATCGATGCGCCGGCGGAACGTGGCGATTACGGCCTGTCGGTTCCTCTCGCCGGCGCCATGGCCGCGACCGGCGCCGGCGGCGCGCTCGCGGCCTGCACGACCAAGCGAACGGTGATCGGCTCGCCGGGGTCGCCGCAGACCACGGTCGTCTCGGGCGGAACGGCGCGCCTGTCGCTGTCGGTGCGTGAGGACGCGCTGCGCCGTCGCCTCAGCGCGCTGGTCGGCGAGCCCGTCGTCGGACGGGTCGAGTTCGAGCCGACCCTGGAACTGGGGGTGGGGCCCGGCGGCCTGATCTCGCAGGGCATGATGCTGATCGCGCAACAGGCCGACCGGGGGGTGGACGTGCTGGGCGATCCGCGCCGCGCCGCGCATTTCGAGGACATGGCGCTGTCTGCGCTGCTGCTCTACCAGCCCCACAGCCACTCGGCGCTTCTGGCGGCGCCCGCGGCGTCCCCGGCGCCGCAAGACGTCCGTCGCGTCATCGACTTCATTGAGGCGCACCATGACGACCCGATCCGCCTTGAGGACCTCGTCGCCACGGCCGGCGTGCCGGGACGCACGCTGACCACCCATTTTCGCGCATTCACCGGCCTGTCGCCGATGGGCTATCTTCGCCGCGCCCGTCTGGCCACCGCGCGCGCAGCCCTGGAGAGCGGCGCGGCGGCCAATGTGACGGACGCCGCCCTCGCGGCGGGTTTCCTGCACATGAGCCGGTTTGCGGCGGCCTACCGCACCGCCTTCGGCGAGGCTCCGTCCGAGACGCTTGCGCGCGGTCGCCGCGCCCGCGGCGTTTGAGTTTTCGCGCAGCAGGATTTTTCGGCCAGAAGCGGACGGCGGCGGCCGGTTGCGGATAGAGCGCGGGGGGCGTCGTCGTCGAGAGTGACGTGCGGTCCGCCTGGCCGCACCGGCCGACAGGTGCGTCCCGGTTCCCAGGTCCCCGGCGTCGTCGCCGTTCCCTGCGCGCAGAACGCGGCGCCCTCATGTCATCTTGTCAACGCGGAGTGATACCGATGCGACATTCAACGGAACTCGCGGCGCTTTGCGTCCTCGCCGCGCTCGGCCCGCTCGCCGCCGCCGCGGCGACGGTCACCGAAGCTGGCGCGCATTTCTTTCGCGCCCAGAACGATCTGACCGCCTATGAGCGCGAGATCATCGACACCACGGGATCGGTGAACGCGGCGTCCGCCGACGCCGACCGCGGCTTCTCCATCAGCGCCCGGTCGCGCGCCTCGGTCAGCTCGCTCGGCATCGAACTCGACACCTTCGGCGGCGGCGCCGTCGGCGCGTCGATCTTCGAGGGCGTGCAGTTCATCTCGCCGCAACTGCCCACGGCGGGTTCGGTGCTGACGGGCTACAGCATCGCGGTCGTGGGGCGGTTGACCGGCGCGATCAACCAGATCCCCCCCGGCAGCGTGACGCCGGTGCCGTTCGGCGATCCGCTGCTGGGCTTCAGCCAGGTGCAGATGACCTTCTTCAGCGACACGCGGTGGCGCGACCAGGCGGTGCGCGACATCCCGGCGCCGCCGGGCGCGACGCAAAACCTGCTGCGCCAGACGGTCGCCGGGCCGGTGTCGATCCCCTTTGCCGCCCCGACGCCTTCGTCGATCATCAGCAGCGGCGTCATCTTTCCCAACTATACGCGCAGCGCCGAATGCCAGAGGGCGCGGGACGAGGGCAGGCAGTGCGGCGTCGCTTTTATTGGGCCCAGCGCGGGGAGATTCACGAGCTTTGGCCTCGGTCTCGCCCTGTCCGGACAACTCATCGACGAGTTTCCAGCGCAGGGCGCGATCCGCGCGTTCAACTCGTTTGATCTGGAGGGGCTGGCGATGATCGACCCGGACGGCGTCATCCTCGACGGTCTGTTCCTCACCGACAGCGGCGTGGACCTGACGCTCGACGCCTACCGCCTCGATCCGCGCGCGCCTGCGCCGATCCCGCTGCCGGCGGGCGCGTTCCTACTGCCGGCGGGCCTCGCCGCCCTCGGCCTCATGGCGCGCCGCAAGCGCGAAGTCGCAGCGCATGACGAAAACCGTCAAAGGTGAGATTGTTCTGATGCAGGCTGCGGCACAACGGGCTGGCTTCGCACCTTGTCTGCGCGGGCGGTGATTGGTCGACTATCCGAACACTGCAACGCCACCTTTCAGCGCCGGTCGTCGAATTCCTTGTCGACGACCGGCCGAAGCCGTCGGCGGCGAGAAGAGCGCGAAGCGTCAGAAGTCTCGACGACGTATGGACACATTGTCGATTCATTGACTTGGGTGTTCAGCGTCCCACTTCTCGTTAGTGGACCCGCCGCCGTAGGTATTGGCAATGCCGCCCGACGACGCCGACCTCGAGGCTTTTCTCGATCTGCTGTATCAGGCGCCCGCCACAGGCGCATGGTATGCCGTGGCGGAGGCTCTCGGGCGGGTTGTAGGTCGCCCGTATGTCACGCTGGTCTTCAGGAATGAGAAGACTGGTCTCGGCCTGCGTGCGCAGCATGGTTTTCGGTACGGCGACTTCGAACTGATCCGGGATCGCTTCGTCTCAGACGCCAACGCCTACATTGAAGCGCTGGCGGCCCAGCCCGACAAGAGCGCAGACCCGGCTCAGGCTGTGCCACCGGAAACCCATGGTTACCTGAGCCTCGACGAGCACCTGCGGCGCAGCTTCGGCGTGACGCCCGAGTTTGGCGCGATCCTCGACGCCGCGCCGTCCGGCGAGCAGTTCCTGTCAATCATGCGCCCTGCCGACGACAGCAGCGACGACGGCGCCGAGCGGATGCGGTTCCTTGCGGTGCTTCCTCACCTGCGCCGCGCGCTCGCCGCAGCGGTCGTCTTTGAGAGACGGGCGCCGCAGGCGTTCGGCTTCGACGCGCTCTTCGAAGCTCTCGCCTCCGCCGCCTTTCTCTGCGACGCGGGCGGCCGGGTTCTGGATGTCAACGAAGCGGGCCGCGCCCTCGCCGCGCAGTGCGACGGCCTGCGAGTCGGCGCTGGCGTGCTCCGCTTCGCAGACCCTGCCGCGGCAAGGCTTGCGCGCGCGGAGATAGACCGCGCCGCATCCCGCGCGCCAGGCCACCGCGTGCGCTTTCCCGCCCGGCGGGGCTCGGGCGCCCTGCCGCTCAGCGTGACGGTGACGGGCCACGCCCGCGGCGTCGCCGTGGTTCTGGTCGCGGACCCCGAACGCGACATGGCGCCAGGGATCGAGGCGCTGATCGCGCTTGCGGGCCTCAGCCCCGCGCAGGCGCGGGCCGCGCGGCTGGCTGCGGAGGGCTTCGACACCGAGGCGCTGGCGAGGGCGATGGGCGTCAGCGCCAACACCGCGCGGACGCATCTGCGCCGCGCCTTCTCCAAGCTCGACGTCCGCGACCGGCGCGAAATGGCGCTGCGTCTGGCGGCGCTCCAGGGACCGCTGCGTTGACCTGTCGCCCGCGGGGGTGACAGCGCCGCCGCCGATGCTCGTTAACCTCGTGGAAGGTGATCGATTCAGGCCAAGCTGTTCGGAGACGTTTCAATGGCGCGGTACACGGTTGAGGCGTTGGGCGACGCCTTCATCACCGAGGGCTCCTCCGGCTTTGATCTCAGCGCCGACGGCGGCGCCAACGGGGTCGGCCGCGCCACGCTCTCGTTCTCGGGCGCTTTCGATGCCGCCAGCTACGTTGCGGAAACGCGGTATGGAGACGACATCGATGGCGAGACGGGGTCGATCCTGCTCTCAGTCGATTACGACGTCTCCAACACGTTTCGCCCGGTGAACGTCCGCGTCTCGACGCCGCTCGTGTTGGCCCCGATCACCTCCCAGGCGCCGATCGATCAGCCCATCCCGATCCTGATTGATCTGCAGCTCGACAAGGATGTCGCCTCGCTGCTCAACGCCTCGCTGCTAACGACCTACACGGCCAGTTATCGGCCCGAGGAGGGCCAGAACGGCTTCGATCAACTCTTCACGACCGGCAGCGCCTCAATCGCGCAAGTCGGCGACGCCTCGCAGTTCCCGGTGTCGGTCGCCGAACTTTTCGTCGAGCTGGAGACGAATATCGACGATCTGGTCAATCCAAACCCCAATCCCTCGCCCCTTGATCCTCCCTTCCCCTATGGAGCGTCATTCAGCGTCGTCGCGACGGCCCCCGTCCTGCGGATCCACCCTAACTTCATGGTCGTTGTCGACGGTGTGAGCGTTCCTGCCGACGAAGTCTACGTGCTCGCCGCGCCCGAGAACCTCGGCTTCTACGGCGACTTCCCCGAAGCGATCCCCGATGCACTGGACGGGTTCGAATTCGACCCCGGCAATGCGCTCGACCTGCGCGACCGGACCGTGCGCGTCCGCGGCGTCGACGAAGACGGGCTGGAGGCCGGCTGGAGCATCGGCGAGATCAGGAACGTCACCTTCGAGGTGCCGGAAGGGGCCTCGGTGATCCAGACCCGGTCGCGCCCCTCCAACGGCGCCGATGTGCGCATCCCGTCGACCTTTTTCGAAGGCGGACAACCGCTGATCGCGGTCGTGGGCGACGGCGTGACGGTGAGGAACGCTGGCGCGATCGAGGGTCGCCAGCCGTTCGGCGCCGGCGTGCTGCTGGTGGTCGACGAGGGCGGCGACGCGAACGCGGTCGAGAACACGGGCGACATCAGGACAACGGGCTTCCGGGCCCCGGGCGTGCTGATCGGCGGCCCCGGCGCACGGGTGGAGAACGATGGTCTGATCGAGACGACGGGCCGCGAGTCCTATGGCGTCTGGGCGCTGGGCGAGGCCATCGACCTCCGCAACGACAGCGACATCCGCACGACTGGCGACCACGGGATCGGGCTCAAGATCGGGACTGTCGGCGACGCGCCGTCGGTGTTCTCGATCTTGGCGCCGTCGCTCGGCGAGATCGAAACGCTGGTCGCGGACGAGCTGGACGCCGACGAGCGGCCGCAGTTCTTTGCGCCGACGACGGGGACGGTGGTCAACGCAGGGCTGATCGAGACCACCGCCGCGACCCGCCCGGCGTCAGCCCCGGACCGCGGCGCGTTCCAGCCCGCCTTGCTGGCGGTGATGAACAACCAGACGGTACTGAACGAGGGCGTGCTGCGCGCGGACGATCTTGCCGTGGTGTTGCTGGGAGACAACCTGACGCTGCGCAACACGGGGACGATCGAGGCGACGGCCAACGAGGACGACGACGCCCTCGGGGCCGTCTTCGCCGACGGGCTTGGCCGGACGACGATCGACAACAGCGGCCGGATCGCAGGCGACGTCGTCTATGCGGCGCCATACGGCGCGCTGACCAACACAGGAGTGATCGACGGCGCGCTGGGAGTCGCGATCGGCAATCTGCTGAACGCGGCCGAGGCCGGAACGTTCGAACTCGAGGTCGGCGACAGCGCCCGGTTGGGAGACGACGAAGGACTGCGCCACATCCTCAGCCTGGTCGGCGAGTCCGGCATCCCCGGAACGGTCGACATGACCATCGACGGCGAGATCCGGGGCGGGATCACCGCCCTCGCGCTCGATCAGACGATCATGATCGGCGCCGAGGGGTCGATCTCATCGTCCGGCGGCGCAGCACTGACGACAGTCGGCGACGTCGTGATCCGGCTGGACGGCATGATCGAGGCGCAGGACGACGGCGTGTTCGTGTCGCTGGGAGAGCCGTTCAACACGGTCTCCACACTCGATCTCGTCATCGGTGGCGACGCCTCGATCATCGTTCAGGACGGCGGCGCCGTGTCCGCCTTCATCGACGGGTCGGTGGACGTCGAGAACGCCGGCGTCATCCGCGCCACGGGACCCAACGTCTTTGGCGTGCGCGCCGCCGACATCGTCGGCCAATCGGGCGCCGTCGCCAACAGCGGGACCATCGAGGCGGCGGGGAACCGCGCGACTGCGCTGGGGGCGTATACAGGCCAGACGACCAACAGCGGCCTGATCACGGCGACCGGCGCCGGGGCGGTGGCCGTCGATCAGGCGCTCGGCGGCCTGATCAACGGCTCGGGCGGCGTGATCCGCGCCTCGGGCGAAGGGGCGGCGGCGGTCCGCGCCAACGGGGCCACGGGGCAGCTGATCGCCGCGAACGACGACGTCGTCGGCGTGCTTGATGTCGCGAACGCCGGCTCGATCGTGGCGACGGGGGGCGCGGCGGCGTTGCGCGGCGACATCGGCGATGATCGCGTCGCGAATGCCGGCGCGATCCGCGGCGACATCCTGCTTGGACCAGGATCGGACACGCTGATCTGGCGCGAGGGCGCGTCGCTGAGCGACGGCGTCGCGGTCGGCGGGACTGGGACCGACACGCTCGTCGCCGAGGGCGGCGCGCTCGACGGGTCGCTGTTCCAGCAGTTCGAGCGGTTCGAGGTCGGGGGCGTCGTCGCGCTCGGGGGCCTGCTCGACGTCGGCGCTGTCACGGTGGGCGACGGCGGAACCCTCTCGCTTGACGGGGTGATCAACGGCGACGTCTTCGTCGCCGACGGCGGCGCGCTGCAAGGCGTCGGCGTCATCGTCGGCCACCTGAGCGCGAGCGACCTCGCAACCATCGCGCCCGGCTTCAGCCCGGGCGTGCTGCGCGTCGAGGGCGACGTGGCGATATCGGGCCGGCTTGTGCTCGAGGTCGGCCCTGACGGGTCGGACGGCATCGAGGCGACGGGCGCGCTGGACCTGACCGGCGCAACCATCGAGATCGTCGTCGCCGAGGGCTTCGACCCCGCCGACGCGCCGCTTCTGCTGAGCGGGGCGAGCGTAACGGGTTTCGACGAAGCCGTCGTCGCCTTCAGCGGCCCCGGCGCGGGGGATCTCGCGCTGTCGCTGACCCCGGACGGCGTGACCGTAGCGAGCGCGCCCGACAACCGCCCACCGGTCGCGCAGGACGACGGCGGCGCGGGCTTCGCGACCGCAGCCGACGCCGCCTTCGACACCGCCGACGTGCTCGCCAACGACTTCGACCTCGACCTCGGCGACACGGTGGCGTTCTTCGACTTCGATGCCTCGGGCGCGCGGGGCCGCGTCAGCTACAACGGCGACGGGACGTTCCGCTACGACCCGAACGACGCCTTCGACGACCTCGCCCTCGGCGAGACCGCCTTCGACAGCTTCACCTACCGCGTGACCGACGGAACCGACTTCGCCGCCGCCACGGTGACGGTCGCCGTGACCGGCGTCGCCGATCCGGTCACCGTGATCGAGGGCGCGCCGGACCAGCGGCGCATCGAGGGAACCGACGGGCCGGACCGCATCCTCATCGGGTCGTCGCGGTCGAGCCAGGTCTTCGGCGGCGACGGGGCGGACGTCTTCGTCTTCGGGCGGACGGCCGCGGACGGGCGGCGCGACGTCGCCTATCTGCGCGACTTCGAACAGGGATTAGACCGCATCGACCTGAGCGGCCACGACTACGCCCTTCGCACGCTGGGCGGTAGCAGCGTCGTGACGCTCATGACTTCCGACCGCGACACGCTGTTCGTCACCGGCGTCACGCTGAGCGAGGCGGACCTCGCCGACGCATCGGCGAACCTTGATCCGGGACTGCTTTGACAGCCGCGGACCGCTTATCCCGCCCAGTGTCGCGAAGACTCGCCCGAACACCCATGGAGTCAGATCAGTGATCGCATCGAAGAACCTTCTGCCCGCGTTCGCCGTCGCCCTCGGCTGCGCCACCGCCCCTCAGGCGGTGGCAGCCGCTTCGATCAAGGTGTTCGAAGGCGACGACGTGGCCTACACTCTGTTTCCGACGCTCGATCCCGGCCGGGTCGACGCCTTGACGCTAGGGTCGGCGGCAGGACCGGGGGCCGAGCCTTTCGAGATCGGCGTGGGGGGCTCGTTCGGTCTCAACCCGCTTGGCGGGGGCGTGACAGGCTTCTTTCTGAACATCTTCGACGCCGACCAGACGCTCGTGCTAGAGGGCTTCGCGCTCGCGGGCCAGCCGATGGTCATGGCGGGGCCATCGGCGGAGGTGGCGTTCGTCGTCTCGAGCGGCGCGATCCTCGACCGGTTCCGCCCGGACGGCGTGCTGCGGCTGTCGGGTTTCACCAAGCCGGACTCGGTCGGTACGGGGTCGGTCGACGTCGAGGTGCTGCTCAGCGTCATCCCAGCGCCCGCCGCGGGGCCACTCTTGGCGTGCGCCGTCGCGGCGCTTGCGCTGGCCCGCGCCCGGCGACGCGCCGTAGCGGCGGCTGGACGTGGAGAACCCGCCGGTGACCGGCGCCGCGGCGCGAACCCCGAAGCCCGGGCGCGGAACCCAAACGCTTGACGTCGCCGATCGGCCTCAGACCGCGCGCCGATCCACATTCAGGGAGATGGTAGAATGGACAGCGTAACGAGACGATCATTTACAGTAGGCGCGCTCTCTTCGGGCGTGATCGCAGGCGGCCCGGTCCCCCTCCTCGCCCAGACGGGAGCCGCGGCGCGCGAGGTCGTGCGGTTCGGTGGCGGCGGCGGCGCCGCTTTTCCGCGGCGCTTCGTGACTTCACTCGGCATCACCGAGAGCAAGGGCGGTGGCGGAAGCGGCGTGCGGCTCGCCAGCCTGTATCTCAACGACCGGCGGTTCGGCTATGCGAGCGGGAACCTGCGGGGCGAACTGTTTTTCGAGAATGGCGAATACATCGATTCCTTTGTTTTGCGATCGTCGCGAGGGCTTATCGACCGCTTCTGGCTAACTACCAACAAGGGGCGCCGGATCCGGGCCGGCGGTTGGAACAATGACGCGACGGAGGTCCGGCGTAGTGGCGTCCGCGTTTCCACGATCGGCGGTCGCAGCGGCGGGCGGATCGACCGGCTGGAGATCGAGTATGTCGCGAACTACGTGCCGTCGCGCAGGATCGCTGTTGGCGAGACGGCGGTTCTCGAGTTCATCCCGCCCAACTCGTCATTCGAACGGACGGAGCGAACCGTAGATAAACGGCTGGAGACGTTCCGCCGCCTATTTACGCGAACGGAGATCAAATCGAGAAAGGCCAATATCGGCGTCGAACTGCTTGAAGTTTTGTCTCTCGGCGGAGAATTCTCAACTCAAGTCACATCGACCGATACGTTGGAAATGACGCGACAGATCGAGCGGGTTCTGGAGACCTCCCGCAAGCACGTCTTTGCGACTGGGGAGAATTATGCATTCGTGATCGCGCCCGTGGACGTCCACCGGGATGCAGACGGAGTGACGTTCGTCGTTCCGACCTCGATCGAGGCGACCGTGGTCTACACGCCGGGCGAATACGACCGCCTGCTGGGATACATCAATCTTTACGGGCCAGTCGCGGACGTCATCGGCCAGAGGTCCGAGGCTGATCCCGCGATCGGCGGTCTTGAGCGCCTGCGCCCGGTGGTCTGACCACCGCTTTACAA
>NZ_DAIQNN010000095.1:0-9555 GCF_036788415.1 Rubrimonas sp.
GTGGGCGACCCCGGCGTCGGCAAGACCGCCATCGCCGAGGGGCTGGCCAAGAAGATCGTCGAGGGCGAGACGCCCGACGTGCTCGCCGGGGCCACGATCTTCAGCCTCGACATGGGCGCGCTGCTCGCAGGCACCCGCTATCGCGGCGATTTCGAGGAGCGGCTGAAGGCGGTCGTGAAGGAGCTCGAGGAGCATCACGACGCGATCCTGTTCATCGACGAAATCCACACGGTGATCGGCGCCGGCGCCACCTCGGGCGGGGCGATGGACGCCTCCAACCTGCTCAAGCCGGCGCTGCAGTCGGGCTCCCTGCGCTGCATGGGCTCGACGACTTACAAGGAATATCGCCAGCATTTCGAAAAGGACCGCGCGCTGAGCCGCCGGTTCCAGAAGATCGACGTCAACGAGCCGTCGATCGAAGACAGCATCAAGATCCTCAAGGGTCTCAAGCCCTATTTCGAGGAGCATCACGACATCCGCTACACGGCGGAGGCCATCAAGGTCGCCGTCGACCTGTCGGCCAAATACATCCACGACCGGAAGCTCCCCGACAAGGCGATCGACGTGATCGACGAGGCGGGGGCGGCGCAGCACCTGCTGCCCGAGAGCAAGAAGCGCAAGACCATCACCGCCAAGGAGATCGAAGCAGTCGTCGCCAAGATCGCCCGCATCCCGCCGAAGACCATCTCGAAGGACGACGGCGAGATGCTGCGCGACCTCGAAGCGAGCCTCAAGCGCGTCGTGTTCGGCCAGGACGCCGCCATCGAGGCGCTCGCCTCGGCGATCAAGCTCAGCCGGGCGGGCTTGCGCGAGCCGGAGAAGCCCATCGGCTCCTATCTGTTCGCGGGCCCGACCGGCGTCGGCAAGACCGAAGTCGCCAAGCAGCTCGCCGATGTGATGGGCGTGGAGCTCAAGCGCTTCGACATGTCGGAATACATGGAGAAGCACAGCGTCAGCCGCCTGATCGGCGCGCCGCCGGGCTATGTCGGCTTCGACCAGGGCGGCCTGCTGACCGACGCGGTCGACCAGCAGCCGCATGTGGTGCTGCTGCTCGACGAGATCGAGAAGGCGCATCCGGACGTCTACAACGTGCTGCTGCAGGTGATGGACCACGGCAAGCTGACCGACCATAACGGTCGGACGGTGGACTTCCGCAACGTCGTGCTCATCATGACGTCGAACGCCGGCGCGCAGGAGCAGGCGAAATCGGCCATCGGCTTCGGGCGCGAGCGGCGCGAAGGCGAGGATCTGGCGGCCATCGAGAAGATGTTCACGCCGGAGTTCCGCAACCGCCTCGACGCCGTCGTGTCCTTCGCGCCGCTGCCGCGCGAGGTGATCCTTCAGGTGGTCGAGAAGTTCGTGCTCCAGCTCGAAGCCCAACTGATGGATCGCGGCGTCTCCATCGAACTCAGCCCCGAGGCGGCGCAGTGGATCGCCGACAAGGGCTATGACGACAAGATGGGCGCGCGTCCGCTCTCCCGGGTGATCCAGGAGTTCGTCAAGAAGCCGCTTGCCGAGGAGCTGCTGTTCGGCAAGCTGGTGAAGGGCGGGCTGGTCCAGATCTTCTTGCGCGACGACAAGCTGCATCTCGAGATGACGCCCGCCGGCGCGCCGCGCCTGCCGCGCCAGGAGACGCCGCTGCTCACCGCCGATTGAGCCGCGCGTCCCGCCCGCGCGGCGGCGCGGGCGGGAGGTCCGCCGCATAGCTCAGCGTGGCGAAGGCTTCGCGATGCAGCCCCAGCGCCGTGCGCTCGGGACTGTCTTCGTTGCGCTGCGCCGCACGTCGCCGCCCGATCGCGTCGATGGCGACCACAGCAGCGCAGAGCGCCGCCGCCGCGAAGGCGATGCGCAGCATCGGGGGCGCCTCGACGGCGGCGGTTGCGAGGACCAGCGCCACCGAGACCGCGCCCGCTGCCGCAGCGCTCAAGAGCGCCGACACCGTCCGCGCTGCGCGCGCACTTTCGGCTTCATCGCGACGTGATCGCGCGTCCTCGATAAGGCGGGCCAGCCGCGCGCGGTAGCGCCGTCGGCGCAAGGGGTCGAGGGCGGCGAGGTCGCGGGCGATCAGGCGGCGCACCGCCGTCGCGTCGGGATGCGCCGCCGCCGCGGGATCGCGGTCACGATGCGGAAGGCTGGGCACGACGCGGCTCCCATGCTGGCGCTGGGCCCTCATCTCACGCCGGTTTTCGGACAATTTCCATCGAATTGCGCGCAGTAAACCAATGCTGCGCGCACCGGTTGCGCAGTGGTCAGGCGCGGGTCGCCGCCATCAGGTAATTCACCGACAGATCGTCCCGGTCGAGCCGCCAGCGGTCGGCGAGCGGCGCATAGACCATCCCCATCCGGTCGACCGCGCGCAGCCCCGCCCCCGCGAGCGCGATCTCCAACTCATCCGGCGCGACGAAGCGCCGCCAGTCATGCGTGCCGCGCGGCAGCCAGCCCAGCACCCATTCCGCGCCGACCACGGCCTTGAGGAAGCTCGCCGGCGTGCGGTTGAGCGTGGACAGGATCAGCAGCCCGCCGGGGCGCAGCATCTCGGCGAGCGGGCGCAGAAAGGCCGCGCGGTCGGCGACATGCTCGACGATCTCGAGCGCGAGGATCGCGTCGAAGCCCGCGCCTTCGGCGGCGAGCGCCTCGGCGGAAATCTGGCGGTAGTCTATGTCGAGCCCGTCGAGCGCGGCATGGGCGCGCGCCGCCGCGATGGCGGCCTCGGCGGCGTCGATCCCGGTCGCGGACGCGCCGAGCCTGGCCATCGGCTCGGTCGCGAGCCCGCCGCCGCACCCGACGTCGAGCACGCTGAGGCCCTCGAACGGCCGGGGCGCGCGCGGGTCGCGCCCGAACTGGGCGGCGATCTGGGCCACGACGTAGTCGAGCCGGACCGGGTTCATCCGGTGCAGCGGCGCCGCCGGACCGTCGATGTCCCACCAGCGCGCGGCCATCGCGTCGAATTTGGCGATCTCGCCGGGATCGATGGTGTTGGACATGGCCGCCGCTCCGCTATGCTATCGCGCAGTCTCGTCCTATGACATAGAGCCACGCGCCGCCTCGCGCGAGCCTAGGAGAGCAGATGATTTCGCCGCGTCGCGCGCTCTACCCCGCGATCGAGCCGTTCCACCGCTTCCGCCTCGCCGTTCCCGGCGGGCACGACCTTTATGTCGAGGAATGCGGGACCCGCGGCGCGCAGCCGGCGGTGGTGCTGCATGGCGGGCCGGGCGGCGGCTGTTCGCCCGGGATGCGGCGCTATTTCGACCCTGACGCCTGGCACGTCACCCTGTTCGACCAGCGCGGCTGCGCCCGCTCGCGCCCGCACGCCAGCGTCGAGCGCAATACGACCTGGGACCTGATCGAGGACATCGAGGCGATCCGGCGGCGCATCGGCGTCGAGCGCTGGACGGTGTTCGGCGGCTCCTGGGGCGCGACTCTGGCGCTGCTCTACGCGCAGGCCCATCCCGAGCGCGTCTCCGCGCTGATCCTGCGCGGCGTGTTCCTGATGGAGAAGCGCGAACTCGACTGGTTCTACGGCGGCGGCGCGGCGCAGTTCTTCCCCGATCTGTGGGAGGAGTTCGTCCGCCCGATCCCCGAGCACGAGCGCGGCGACCTGATCGCCGCCTATCACCGCCGGCTGATGACCGAGGACCTCGCGAGCCAGACCGACCACGCCCGCCTCTGGGCGCGCTGGGAGGGCTCGACGGCGACGCTGCGCGCCGATCCGCGCGCCCGCCCCGGCTTCGGAGACGCAGCCTATGCGCGCGCCTTCAGCCGGATCGAGTGCCACTACTTCCACAATGCGGGCTTTCTGCCCGAAGACGGCCACATCCTGAAGCACGCCGGGGCGCTGCGCGACATTCCCGGCGTGATCGCGCAGGGGCGCTACGACATGGTGTGCCCGCCGCAATCCGCGTGGATGCTGCACAAGGCATGGCCGCGCTCCGATCTGCGGCTGGTCGGCGACGCCGGCCATGCGCTCTCGGAGCCGGGGATCACGGCGGAGCTTCTGTCGGCGACCGACGCCTTCCGCGAGACCCGGCGCACCGCTCGCAGCCTCGCGCGCTGAGCGCCCCGGAACCGTCGCCCGACCCGGTTCGGGACAGGGCGCGATCGGGGGCCTTGCGCCCCCGAACCTGCCTCATTATCGTAAATGCGAGTGACGGGCCGCCCGGTTGGGCGGCTCGCCTTTGTTTTATGGCGCCGCATCGCGGCGCGCCTTGGAAGGAGCCCGTCGATGGAGAAGGTTCCCATGACCGCCGCCGGCTACGCCGCGCTCGAGGCCGAGCTGCGGACGCTCAAATCCGTCGAGCGCCCGGCGATCATCCAGGCGATCGCGGAGGCGCGCGAGCATGGCGATCTGAGCGAGAACGCCGAATACCATTCCGCGCGCGAGAAGCAGTCCTTCATCGAAGGCCGCATCAAGGAGCTGGAAGGGCTGATCAGCCGCGCCGACGTGATCGATCCGCTCAAGGTGGCGGGCGACACGATCAAGTTCGGCGCCACGGTGCGCCTCGTGGACGAGGACACCGAGGAGGAGAAGACCTACCAGATCGTCGGCGAAGTCGAGGCGAGCGTCGAGAACGGCAAGCTCAACATCAAGTCGCCGCTCGCGCGCGCGCTGATCGGCAAGTCCGAGGGCGACAGCGTCGAAGTGATGACACCGGGCGGCGGGCGCTGCTACGAAGTCCTCAAGGTCGACTACGTCTGACCCTGCGCCCGCCATGGCGCCTCCCGACCGGCTGACCCTCGGCGCATCGGCCGCCGCGGCGCTCTGGGCGCTGGCGGTGGCGGCGTATGCGGCGGGCTTCTACGCCGTCGCGACGCCGCCGCTCGGACGGCTCGCGGCGCTGCTCTTCATCCTGACGGCGCTCGCGCCCGCCGGGCTGCTGGCGGTTGCGGTCGCGCTGCTCCGCCGCGCCGAGACTGCGGCGGCGACCCAGGCGCAGGCTGCGCCGACCCCGCCGCCGTCGACGTCGACGCCGCCCGCCGAGCTGCGCGCCCTCGCCGCGCGGATCGCCGGACTGGAGACGCAGATCGCAGGGCTGCGGCGCGCGCTCGAAGCGACCGCAGCCGCCCCGCCTTCCCCGGCGCCGCTTCCTCCTGCGACGCCCTCCCCCGCCCCGCCTTCTCCCGCGCCTCAACCGCGTCGCGCCGCCCCCGCCGACGAGCCGTCGCTGCCCTTCGCGGAGATGCCGCCCGGCGACGGCCCGCGCTCGCCCTCCTGGGACGACCTCGCTCGCGCGCTCGACTTCCCGCGCGACGATCGCGACGCGGCGGGCTTCGCGGCGCTGCAGGCCGCCGTCCGCGACCCGGAGGCGGCGCGCCTGCTGCAGGCGGCGGAGGACATGCTGACCATGCTCGCCGCCGACGGGCTGCACATGGAGGACCTCGCGCCGGTCCCCGCCAGCCTCGACGCATGGGCGGCCTACGCCGAAGGCGCTCGGGGCGCGGCGGCGGCGGCCATCGGCGGGGTGCGCGACGAGGCGGCGCTGGCGCTGGTCCAGGCCCGGCTCAAGCGCGACGCGATCTTCCGCGACGCGGCGCTCGTCTTCGCGCGCCGCTGGGGGCCGTTCATCCAGCGGGTCTTTCGCGAGACCGGGCGCGATCCGCTGCTGCTGCGCATCGCCGACACGCGCTCGGCGCGCGCCTTCATGCTCGTCGCCCGCGCGATGGGCGCATTCGACTGAGCGGCCCCCTGACCTGTGGCGACGCGCCGCAGACGCGCTATGCTCCCCTCCGCCAGCCCGCCGGCCCGAGCGCGGGAGAACAGGGAGAGAGACATGACCTCATCGTTCAGGATCGCCGCGCCTTTCGCCGCCATGCTCGCCTTCATGGTCGCCGCCGCCCCGCTCGCCGCGCAGGAGACCGCAGCGCCCGAGGGCGCTCAGCTCTATTTCGTAGGGCTGGAGGACGGCGCCACCGTTTCGAACCCGGTGACGGTCGTGTTCGGCCTGCGCGGAATGGGCGTGGCGCCGGCGGGGATCGAGAAGCCCGCCACCGGCCACCATCATCTGCTGATCAACCGCCCCCCGCTCGGCCAGGGGGAGTTCGGCGCCGAGGAATTCGAGCTCGCGCTGCCGGCGGACGATCATCACAAGCATTTCGGCGGCGGCCAGACCGAGATCACGCTTGAGCTGCCGGCGGGAACGCACACGCTGCAGCTCGTGCTCGGCGACCACAACCACGTCCCCCACTCCCCGCCCGTGGTGTCCGAGGTGATCGAGATCACCGTGAAGTGAGTCCGTCAGCGCGCGAGCGGCGCGCGGCGGTAGGAGGCGGCCTCGGCGACATGGGGCCGCCCCACCCGGTCGGCGCCGTCGAGATCGGCGATGGTGCGCGCGAGCCGCATCACCCGGTGATAGCCGCGCGCGGTCAGCCGCAGCGCCTGCGCGACGCGGTCGAGCAGCGCCTGGCCCTCGGCGTCGGGCCGGGCGATCTGTTCGAGCAGCGCGCCGTCGGCGGCGGCGTTGATCGACACCGGCGCGTCCAACCGGGCGTAGCGCGCACCCTGCCGCGCCCTCGCCGCCGCCACCCGATCAGCGACGGCGGCGGACGCCTCGCCCAGCGGCGCGCGCGAGAGTTCTTCGGGCGTGAGCGCGGGCGTCTCGATCTGGATGTCGATGCGGTCGATCAGCGGCCCCGACAGCCGCGCCTGATAATCGAGCCCGCAGCCCGGCGCGCGCGAGCAGGCCTGCGCGGGGTCCGCCAGATGGCCGCAGCGGCAGGGATTCATCGCCGCGATCAGCTGCACGCGGCTGGGATAACGCAGATGAGCGTTCGCCCGCGCCACCACGGTCTCGCCCGCCTCGAGCGGCTGGCGCAGGCTCTCGAGCACGGGGCGGGGAAACTCCGGCAGCTCGTCGAGAAACAGCACGCCGTGATGGGCGAGGCTGACTTCGCCCGGCGCCGCCCTCCGCCCGCCGCCCACCATCGCCGCCATCGAGGCGGAGTGATGCGGCGCGCGGAACGGGCGGGAGCGGCTGATCCGCCCGCCCTCGATCAGCCCCGCGACCGAATGGATCATCGAGACCTCCAGCGCCTCCTGCGGCGAGAGCGGCGGCAGGATCGAGGGCAGGCGCAGCGCGAGCATCGACTTGCCGGCGCCTGGCGGGCCCATCATCAGCATGTTGTGCCCGCCGGCTGCGGCCACTTCCAGCGCGCGCCGCGCCCGCGCCTGACCCCTCACATCGACGAGATCCGGCGGAGCGACCCGCGCGCACGGCGGCGCTGGGCGCGGCGCGGCCAGCGGCGCGCGACCGGCGAAATGGTTGATCAGCGCCACCAGATCGGCGGGCGCGAGAACTTCCACCCCGCCCACCAGCGCCGCCTCCGCGCCGCAGGCGGCGGGGCAGATGAAGCTGCGATCGGCCTCGGCGGCGGCGAGCGCCGCGGGCAGCGCGCCCGCCACCGCGGTCAGCGCGCCGTCGAGCGACAGCGCCCCCATCGCCGTGTGCCGCGACGCCTCATGCGCGGGGATCACCTCCATCGCCGCGAGCAGCGCCAGCGCGATCGGCAGGTCGAAATGCGCCCCCTCCTTCAGCATGTCGGCCGGGGCGAGGTTCAGGGTGATGCGCTTGGGCGGCAGCGCGAGCCCGATGGCGGACAGGCTCGCGCGCACGCGCTCGCGGCTCTCGGTCACCGCCTTGTCGGGAAGGCCCACGATGGCGAAAGCGGGCAGGCCTGCGGAGAGCTGGCACTGGACGTCCACCTCGCGCGCCTCGACGCCCTGAAAGGCCACAGTGTAGGTGCGCGCGACCATCTTCCCCCGCCCGATCCGCGACCCTAGCGCTGCGGGCGACCCAGAGGGGAGCGGCGCAATTGTCGCTGCGCCGGGAGGGGGCGACGCCTCACATGACCCGCTGCTCGAAAGCGTCGGAGAACGCCTCCGCTTCGGCCTCCGCCTCGGCGCGCATCCGGGCGTGGTGAGGGCTCAGCGTGCAGGCGGGGTCCGTCGCCGACGCATCTCCCGTCCACGCCAGCGCCTGACAGCGGCAGCCGCCCCAGTCCACGGTCTTGCGCGGGCAGGAGGCGCAGGGCTCCGGCATCCACGCCGTCCCCCGGAAGGCCGCGAAGGCCGCGCCTTCCGCCCAGATCTCGGCGAGCGGGCGTTCGGTGACGCGGTCGAAGACCATGCCGGGGATGGTTTCGGCGGCATGGCAGGGCAGAACCTTGCCGGAGGGCGTGACGTTCAGCCCGACGCGCCCCCAGCCGCCCATGCAGGGCTTGGGGTATTTCGCCAGATGATCGGGCGTGACGTAGTCGATGGCCAGCACGCCTTCGAGCCGCTTGCGCGCCTGCGCGGCGATGTCGCCGGCGCGTGCGACCTGCTCGGGCGTCGGCATCAGCGCGCCGCGATTGCGGTAGGCCCAGCCGTGATACTGGGTGTGCGCGATTTCGAGCCGCCGCGCGCCGAGCCGCACCGCGAGGTCGATGGTCTCCGGCAGGCGGTCGAGGTTCTGGCGGTGCATCACCGCGTTCACCGTCAGCGGAACCCCCGCTTCGGCGATCCAGCCCGCCACCCGCATCTTGGTCTCGAAACCGCCCGCATAGCCCCCGATGCGGTCGGCGCTGGCCGAATCGGCCCCCTGGATCGAGAGCTGCACATGGTCGAGCCCCCGCGCGACCAGATCGCCAAAGACGCTCTCGGTCAGCCCGACGCCCGAGGTGATGAGGTTGGCGTAGAGCCCGGCGCGCACCGCCGCCTCCACGATCTGCGGCAGGTCGCGCCGCGCCGCCGGCTCGCCGCCCGACAGATGCACATGCAGCACGCCCATGGCCGCCACCTGTGCGAACACGTCGGCCCAGACCTCCGCAGACAACTCGGACGACCGCCGCTCCAGGTCGAGCGGATTGGAGCAATAGGGGCATTTGAGCGGGCAGCGATGGGTGAGCTCGGCCAGCATCGCCATCGGAACGGGGATCGCCGCGTCGGCGCGCAGCAGGGGTTTCGCCTCGGTCATCACGCGGCCTCCACCATGCGACGGCGCATCAGATCGGCCAGAAACGCCCGCGCGTCCTTCGCCACCTGCTCTTGCGGCGCGTTGAAATCGGCGGCGAGCTTGGCGGCGACGGCGGCGAAGTCGCGTTCGCCGTCGAGCGCCGTCAGGATCGCAGAGCCGATGGCGTCGAGCTTCACGGCGCGCTCCGGCGCCAGCAGGAACCAGGCTTTGCGGACGTCGCACCAGCGCAGCCGCACGCCGCGCGGCATATAGGGCCGCTGGTCGTCGGCCGGTCCCTGCAGTCCGCTCACGCCGCTTGCTCCGTCATTGCGATCCCGGGCGCCCAGGCGCCCGGGGCTGGCGCGCCGTTCACATAGACGTGCTCGATGGCGTCGAGCTGGCTCCAGAGCATGGCGCATTTGAATTCGAGCGCGCGGATCGCCGCCCGCTGCGTCTCGGGCGTCGTCGCGTGCCGCTTGACGTAGTCGAGCGCGAAATCCGCGTCTCGCGGCGCTTCGGTCAGGCGCTTGTCGAAATACCGCAGAGTCTCGGGGCTGACGAAGTCGTAGTGGCGCAGCATCCCCGACACCCGCGCCTTGATGATCATCGGCGAGAACATCTCGGTCAG
>NZ_DAIQNN010000096.1:0-9349 GCF_036788415.1 Rubrimonas sp.
CCCGCCCATGCCTTATCGTCTGCTGAAACTGGCTGAGGTTCATGCGTAATCAGGATCACTTATGACGCCGATCGACGTCGGTACCCCACGCCGATCCGGGTCCGATCCCGCGGATCCGCATGTCCTCGATCATTCGCCGCCGCACCGGGCTCATCGAGACTTCCGCCCCGTACGGCCATGCGTCGGGCTGCAGCTCCGCCGGCCGCTGCCGCGATGTTTCCCGCCCGCCTCCACTCGTTCGCCGGGCGGGCCGCCAATGTCGGTGAACAGCCGCTCCACCGTATCCGTCGCATCGGACAATGACGATGTCGGCAAGTGAGCCGATGATCGCTATTTCGATGACACGCCGCTCCTTGCTGGCGGCGGTATCAAGCAGGGAGTGCGGGCCTCAGCTGTTTGCACTTTGTCGCCGAGCGCTGCGCTACTGCTGCGGCGGGCGTCGCACATGCGTCGTCACCCGCTCGACTCGAAGTCGTTGATGTCGCCTTTGGCGCGGCGGGAGCGAGCCTTTGCGCTGAAGACGCGCGAGAGGGCGAACCAGACGGCCAGCGCAAGGCAGGCCCAAAGGATCAGCAGCACGAACAGGTTCTGAAGGCTTGGCGCGGCCGTGATCGGCAGAATGGCCAACCCACCCGCAACGAGGGCGGCCGCCGCGCCGAAGCCCAGTAGCACATAACCGGGCAGCAGCATCTCGAGGATCGAAAGGCCGACCGCGAGGGCGACCCAGATCCAGGGGTCGAAGGCGGCGGCGGTCACGGCTGGGCCGCGGCGTCGGGTTCGGTGCCGCCCCACGGACCAGGCGGCGGCCCGACGACAGAAGGCGGCTGGGGCGCCGCCGCTGGAAGCGCGACGGACCGGGCCAGCCCCTCGCCGCTCAGGATCGCCGCAGCGCGGGTGAAGCCATCCGCTGCGTCGCCCGGCAGCATGATCAGCTTGGCGTTGGAACTGGAGGCCAGCGCGGTCAGGGCTGCAATCTGGCGCTCGGCGATCTGGAACTGCGCGGGCTCCACGCCGTTGGCGGCGATGGCCTCGCCGATGACACGGTTGGCGTAAGCCGTGGCGTCGGCTGTGATCCGCGCCGCCTCGGCCTCGCGCTGCGCCCGGTATAGCGCCGCGTCGGCCGCCAACTCCGTGGCGCGCTTGTCGCCGGCGGCGCGGGTCTCGGTGGCGCGGCGGGAGCGCTCGGCCGCCAGCACTTCGGCCATGTCGGCCTGGGTCGACGCCTCCAGCGTGACGCCGGTGACCTCTGCGCGCGAGATCAGCACGCCGTAGTCGGCGCCGGCCTGCGCCAGCTTTTCGCGAATGGCGATATTGAGCGCCTCGCGCTCGCTCTGCAGCGCGTCGAGCTCGATCCGGCCGACCTCGGCGCGCACGAGGCTGTCGACGAGGCCCCGTACAAGCTCGCGCACGTTGTCGATGCGAAAGACGGCAAGCTCGGGCTTCACCACGCGATAGACCACCAACAGCTGCAGCCGGAACACGGCGTTGTCCTTGGAGACGACGCCGAGGTCAGTGTCGCGCAGCACCTGATCGGCGATCGAGATTCGGGCGTGCACGCGCTCGACCAGCGGAATGATCCAGCCAACGCCCGCGCCGAGGGTTCTTGCGTAGCGCCCCAGCCGGGTGACGACGTATTCTTGGCTCTGCGGCACGATCTTGACGCCCAGCAGTACGGTCAGCAGCAGCGCGACGATGACCAACCCGAGCGCGCCATTGGCCGGGCTGAACTCCGACAGCACAGATTGCAACTCCATGACGGCTCCTCGAAGCAGACGGCGGCGGCCGCTGGGTGATGCGCGCGGCGCCGCACAACGGGCTTATCCGATCCGCGCCGCTTTACGGAGCAATTGTTGGCGGGGCGCTAACCAGCCGGCACTGATGATCCGCGGGCGGGCTCCCCCAACCCGCTCCTCCCGCTTCGGGTCGGTCGCGTTGGAGATGACAGGCGGCGACAAGCGGACGCTCGTGGGGTAGGAGATTGCCCGATCGCACGGTCTGCGCGACCTCTTCCGAAATCCTCAACGGACAAGAAGCGTCGCGTCGTTGTGGCGGGCAGCCTTGCGATCGAAGGTGTAGAGCGTCGCGCAACCCGAACGTCGCGCGGCCGCTACGATCATGTGGTCGGCGAAGTCCGCCATCCCGGCGCCATAGGCCTCTACGGCGACCACGGCATCTTCGGCCGCCTCGACCACGATCTCCTCGGCCTCGAGCAACCCGAGAATGACCGGGGCGACCTTGGCCGGCGCGAGGCCATAGGCGCTCTCCAGCACCCAGACCGTCTCGATCAGCGCCTCGCGCCCGACGAAGGCGGGATCGCGCACGCTGCAGCGCGCGAGAAGCGAGCGCGCGGCCTCGGACTGCTTCGGGTCGTCCTGAACGAGGAACCGGACGAGAATGTTCGTGTCGACGCCGATCACTGGCCGTCGCCCATGGACGCCCGGTTGCGGATGGCGGCGTCCATCGCGTCGAGGCTGACCGGCGTTCCCTCGTGCTTCAGCGCCCCGCAGAGGCTCATCGCCTTGCGCGGACGCAGGATCCGGACCGTGGCGCCGGTGACGAGATACCGGATGCGGTCGCCGGGCTCGAGGCCAAGAAGATCGCGCACGTCCTTGGGCAGCGTGGTTTGCCCCTTGGCCGTCACTGTCGACTCGTACACCGCACCCTCCTGCCTGAAAGATCACAAACTTGCCAGCCGGCGGCCGGAATGCAAGGGAGACTACTAGAACGCCTTACACATGGCGCCTGCGCCTTACTACCGGAAACCGCCGGTCGCCCGGTGGGCGGCATGGGTCGATAATCGGCCATTCGCGCGAGCGCCCGACGCCCCTCAGACGGCCGCACCTTCTGAGCTGAGCTGGCCCCATTTTCCCGGGACATCCATCTGTCGAAGGACGCCTGGCGCCAGACCTTGCGGACGCCGTAGACGCGCCAGTTCTCATCGAAGATAGGGGACCTTTCTGAAGTTGGGGGTGTAGCTCAACGAGCCGATGTCAGGCATCCCGGCGCACCAGCGATTCTTGGGCGTTGAACCGCCCGCTGCGTCGGTCAGCCCCCGCCTTCGCAAGGGTCCCTCGATGCGCGACTACATCGACGGCCAAAGCGCCTACCTCGTCGACTACGCGTCGCGCCAACGGAAAGGACAGACGATCAGCACGGTGACATCCGAAAGCCTGGCCAATGCGCTTGTCAATAAAGGTCTGGACAAGCGCCAGCAGATGCGATGGTCGGGGGCGGGCGCGAAAGCGGCGGTCTCGATCAGAGCCGACACGAGAAGTCAATGCGCCGCCGCAGATGCGAGCAGGGCGTTGGCCACCGCGGCGTGACCGCCCCCAAGTCCGACACCGTCCCGACAGTACTCATCATCACCGCGTCGGCTGGGGCGCGCAATCAGCAACAACTTCCAGAGTCCGCACCAGTTCCTCGATTGCCGACGATGGCGTGACGCCACGACGCTGAATGACGCCGGCGACCCTTCGCCACGAGGCGCCGGGGATATCCAGCGGGAGGATGTCGTCCACGCCGAGGCTCGCCAACTGGCCTTCGGCGTGGACGCTGAGATAGTCGCCGCTGCGCATGAGCTGCAGCTTCAAATGCTGGGCGTCGGTCTCGATCGCGGGCTCCGGGGGCGGCAGGCGGCGCGAGCGAAAAATGACATGAAACGCCGTCACCATGTAGGTGCCGGCGGCCGGCAGGATCCACGGGTACTCAAGGAGTTCCTCGAACGCCACTTTCATCCGGCGACGGAGCGGATGGTCGGCGTGGGCGACAATTCGGTAGTGGTCTTCGGCGAGGGAGCGGCCGACGAGGTCGGCCTCAAGCGGATGCAGATCCGAGATCGCCGCGAGAACAAGATCCAGCGCCCCGTTGCGAAGCTGCGCCTTCAAGGTCTCGTCCATGCCGCTGCGCACCTGAATCCTGATGTCTGGGCGCACGGTGCGAAAGCGGGCTATGGCGGCGGGCAGAAGATCGCCGAGCCAGGATGGCCCGGCTCCGATCCGCACCTGCCCGCCGATGCCAAGCCGCAGCGCGGCGATCTCCTCCTCCGCGTCGCGGATGTTGGCCCTCAGGTGACGCGCGTGGCGTATCAGCGCCTCGCCGAACGGCGTGGGGACGACGCCGCGCGCCTTCCGGTCGAGCAGTGGCGCACGGAACTCGTCCTCCAGCCGTTTCACGGCTTTGCTCAGCGCAGGCTGGCTGACGCCACGGCTCTCGGCCGCCGCGCGGAGGCTTCCGTGCTCGGTGATCGCGAGGAAGTGGTCGATGGCCCGAAGGTCCATTTGACGTATAACTCATGGTTATCAGTCAGGCGCTTCTTCGTTCTTGCTACACGCGGTTCGGGCTTGTCAATCTCGTAGCCGTGCAACGGTCGTCAGAACCGGCGGAGGAGGAAACAATGGAACATCCGACATCGCCGCGCCGTCGCGGCGTGGTCAGCGGCATCCTGTGCGGGACCCTGCTGGCCCTTGGCCCGCTGTCGGCGTCGGCGGAGGCCTTTCCCACGCGTCCGATCCGCGTGATCGTGCCGACCGACCCCGGTGGGGCCGTGGACGGCCTCGCGCGCACCTTCCAGCGCGCTTTCGAGGAAATGGGCGTGTTTCCGCAGAGTCTGGCCGTGGTGAACATGGCCGGCGCTGGCGGCACGATCGGCACCCGGGCGATCAAGGACGCCGACCCTGACGGCTACACGATCGGCACCTGGCACGATGGGCTGGTGACCTCGCGCGCCATGGGCGTCGTCGATTTCGATCATACCGCCTTCGAGATCATAGGCGCCACGGGCTTCGCCGACCTGGGCCTCGCAGTGGCGGCGGACAGCCGGTTCGGCAGCTTCGAGGAGATGCTCGAATATGCCCGAGCCAACCCGGGCGAGGTGACCTGCGCGGCCAACATCGGCCTGCCGGTGCATTTCGTGCCGATGCAGATCGGCGTGGAGTCCGGCGTGGAGTTCCGTTTCGTCCAGTCCGGCGGCGGCGCTCGGCGGTTCCAGTCTCTTCTCGGCGGGCACCTCGATTTCGCAATGTTCTCCACGCAGGAGCTGACGCAGTTCGAGCAGCAGGGGCTGCGCACGATCCTCCTGCTCTCGGAGGAGCGCGTCGCCGATTTCCCCGACGTGCCCACGGCGCGAGAGCTCGGGATCGACGTCGTGGCCACCTCCACGCGGCTCTGGCTTGCGCCCAAGGGCACGCCGCCGGAGCGGGTTGAGGTTCTGCGCGACGCCTTCCGCGCGGCGATGGAGCGCGAGGACGTGGCGCAGCAGCTGATCGCCTTCGGCCTCGAGGCCCGGTTCATCGAGCCGGCGGCGGTGGAGGCGGCGCTGGACGAGGCGCTGGCGAACACGCTGCCGCTGGTCGAAATCGCGCGGCAGATTCAGCAGTAGCGCGACGGCGGGGGTCGGCGATGCGCAGGATGGCCCTGCAGAGCGGGCTGACGCGGGTCGTCGGCGCGAGCCGCAATCCGGCGGCGGACGCCCTGCTGGCTGCGGCGGTGGCGGCCTTCGCAGCCCTGATGCTGTACGAAGCCGCCAAGATCCCACCGCCGTTCTTCGACCCGCTGGGCTCGGCCGCGCTGCCCCGATCGGTCGCCCTCGCCATGCTGACGCTTGCGGCGCTGATCGCGGCGCGGGCGCTGGCAGGGGTCGGGACGGCCGAGGGCGCGCCGGAGCCGCGGGGTTTTCGGCAGCGGCCCGACCTGGCCATCGGCATCTTCGCGCTGTCGGTGGCTTATGTCGGGGCGATGGACCTTCGATGGATCGGCTTTCAGCCCGCCACGATCCTGTTCCTCGTGGCGGCCGCCGCGCTGCTCGGGCGGCTGGACCGGCGGACGCTGGCGTTGGGGACCGCGAGCGCGGTCGTCGTCGGGTTCGGGGCGACGTTCCTGTTCACCCGCTTCTTCTTCATCGACCTGCCGAGATGACGCCGTGATCGAAGGTCTGCTGGGCGGCCTCGCCTATGTCCTGACGCCCTGGCCCTTCTTCTGGGTCTTCGTCGGCACGGCGCTGAGCGTTTTCGTCGGCGCGGTGCCTGGCCTCACCGGCGGCATGCTGATCGCGCTCGCGATGCCGTTGTCGCTCTACATGGACAGCACGCACGCCATCGTCATGATGGTGTCCATGACCGTCGGCTCGGTCTCGGGCGGACTAATCAGCGCGACGCTGTTGAAGATGCCGGGGACGCCGTCGTCGGTCATGACCACGTTCGACGGCTATCCCATGGCGGAGCGCGGAGAGGTGGAGCGGGCGCTTGGCCTGTCTCTGGGCGCCTCGATCGTCGGCGGACTGATCGCGGGCTTCTTCCTCGTCGTCCTCGCGCAGCCGTTGTCGCGCTGGGCGACGACCTTCGGGCCATGGGAATACTTCGCCATGGTGCTCATGGCGCTGATGCTGATCGCCTCGATCAGCCAGGGCTCCATGGTGAAGGGACTCCTTTCTGGGGCGCTGGGGATCGCCTTCGCCCTGCCTGGACTGAACCCTTCCGACGGCCAGCTGCGACTGACGATGGGCTGGCATCATCTCGACGGGGGCTTCGCGCTGCTGCCGGTGCTGCTCGGCGTGTTCGTCGTCAGCCAGATCCTCAGCGACGCGCTGGAGACCGAGAAGGTCGCGAATCCGATCAGGGTCGGCGTCTACCGCCTGACGATGGCCTTCGACGTCTGGCGGCGCCACTGGGTCAACATCCTGCGCTCCAGCATCATCGGCACTTGGATCGGCATCCTGCCGGGCGTCGGCGCCTCCATCAGCTCCATGGTCGCCTATGCCACGGCGCGGGCCGTGTCGGATGCGCCGGAGAAGTTCGGGACCGGCTGCGAGGAAGGGATCGTCGCCTCGGAGGCCGCGAACAACGCCAATGTCGGCGGCTCGCTGATCCCGCTGATCGCCATGGGCATCCCCGGGGCGCCGATCGACGCGATCCTGCTCGGGGCCCTGATCCTGCACAACATCCAGCCCGGTCCGCTGCTGTTCGTGAACAACGCCGGCTTTGTCTGGGCGATGATCGCCGCCTACCTCGTCTCCACGGTGCTGATGTTTCTGATCATGAGCCTCTCGGTTCGCTGGATCGCGAGGCTGATGATGGTCAACCGCGCGATCCTGCTGCCGGTGATCTTCGTCTTCTGCGTGATCGGCACTTATGCGCTGAGCAACCGCATGTTCGACGTTTGGGTGGTGCTGTTCTTTGGGCTCGTGGGGTTCTTCCTGACCCGGTGCCGAGTTCCCCTGGGCCCCTTCGTCATAGGTTTCGTGCTCGCGCGCATCCTCGAGGAGGAGCTGCGCTCGGGCATGCAGCTCAGCCGGGTCGGTTTCTGGTCGATCCTCGACCGGCCGATCGCGCTGGGCTTTCTCGCGATCTCCGCGCTGACCCTGATCTGGCCATTCGTGCAGGCCCGGCGGGGTCGTCGCAGGGGGCGCAACCAAACGGAGGGACCGGCATGACCGGCAGCAACGTCCTGTTCATCATGTCCGACGAACACAGCCGCAAGATCGCCGGATGCTATGGCGACCCTCTCGTCAGGACCCCCCATCTCGACCGGCTGGCGGCGCAGGGCGCGCTGTTCGAGAGCGCGTACTGCAACTGTCCGATCTGCGTGCCGTCGCGGGCGAGCTTCGCGACCGGGCGCCACGTCCACCAGATCGGCTGCTGGGACAACGCCTTCCCATACCACGGCGAACCGCCTTCATGGGGGCACGCCCTCTCGCGCGCCGGCTGCCGCTGCGACAGCATCGGGAAGCTGCATTATCGCGGCTCGAACGACCCCAACGGATTCGACAACGAGATCCTGCCGATGCACGTCCTGAACGGCACGGGCGACGTGCAGGGCATGCTGCGCCGGCCGCCGCCCAAGCGCCCCTCCACGCAGCAGCTCGCCGGCGACGCGGGGGAGGGCGACAGCACCTACATCGCCTACGACCGCAGCATCCGGGACGCCGCCGTCGACTGGCTGCGCGAGGCCGCAGCCAGTCCGCCTGACCGCCCGTGGTGCCTGTTCGTCTCCTTCGTCTGCCCGCACTTCCCGCTCGTGGCGCCGCCGGAGTGGTTTCGGCTCTATCCGCTCGACAAGGTGCCTCTGCCCCGGCTCCGCGAGCCTGGGGACTTTCCCGACCATCCGGTGCTGAAGGCGCTGCGGTCGGTGCAGGACTACGACGACCATTTCCGCGACGAGGAGCACGTGCGCATCGCCGTCGCCGCCTACTACGGGATGGTCAGCTTCCTCGACGACAACATCGGCCGGATCGTCGCGGCGCTGGACGAGGCCGGTCTGGGAGAAAACACGCTGGTGGTCTACGGCTCCGACCACGGCGACAATCTCGGGACGCGGACCTTCTGGGGCAAGTCGAACATGTATGAGGAGAGCGCCGGCGTGCCGCTGGTGATGCGCGGACCCGGCGTCGCGCCGGGGCGGCGGGTGCGCACGCCGGTCTCGCTGCTCGACGCCTATCCGACGATCCTGCAGGCCATGGGAGAGCCGGTGGACGCGGATCTGCCGGGCGCCTCGCTGCTGGAGATCGCCGAGGGCCGCGACCCCGACCGCACCGTGCTGGCGGAGTATCACGCCGTCGCCTCGATCACCGGCGTCTTCATGGTGCGCTTCGGGCGGTACAAGTACGTCCACTACGAAGGTTACCGCCCGCAGCTGTTCGACCTCGACGCCGACCCGGGCGAGACCCGCGATCTGGCGCTGGAGCCGGCCTCGGCGGCGATCCTCGCCGAAGGCGAGCGCCGTCTGCAGGCGATCTGCGACCCCGGCGAGGTCAACGCCCGCGCCTTCGCTGACCAGGCGCGGCGGATCGCCGAGCTGGGTGGCGAGGAGGCGGTGCGCAAGGCTGGCAACTACCCCTACACCCCCGCGCCAGGCGAGGCGGCGCGGATTTCCCGGTGACGTGGCCCGGGCCGGAGCCCGTGAGCGCTCTGCTGCGCCGCGTGCAGGCGTTCTATCTGGAGCAAGCCATCGAGGAGCTCGTGGTGAACGCCTTCGGCGCCATCACGGTCCGGCCGGCGCGGCTGGTGCGGATGGAGGACGCCGACGGCGCCCATGGCTGGGGGGAAGTCTGGTGCAACTTCCCGCACGCCGGCGGCTGGCGCCGGCTGAACCTGATCGAGCGTCTGCTCGGCCGCTGGTGGCTCGGCCGGGACCCGGCCGAACCCGCCGCGCTGTGGCCCCAGGCGCAAGCTGTGGAAAGGCCCGATGCTGGGCTCCATCCCGTCGAATAAAGATCAATGACTTGCGATGCCGATCGGCGTGGGGACCCCACGCAGATCCACAGCCAGCGCTTCCTTAGCGCTGCGCCTATTGTAGTGGGCTGCGCGGACCTGAAGAACGATAAAGGCGCCGCGGGGGTTCTCCCGGAGCCCCCCCC
>NZ_DAIQNN010000097.1:0-9223 GCF_036788415.1 Rubrimonas sp.
TCTTCGGCGAGGAAGGCTCCATCGCCATGAGCCGGATCGACAGCGCGACGCTCGCGCAGGCGACGAGCGACATCCGCGACTTCGGTGTGGCGGTGTCGGAGACAGCCGTCGGCGAAGCGCCAGCACCGCCGCAATCTGGAACTGCGTCTTCTGGCCCTTGTGGGCCATCTGCTCGGGCAGGGCGTGCGGCTTGAGATAGAAGACGCCGACCGAGACGACCAGCACCAAAAGAAAGATCCCTATCGCCACCATGAGCCCGTCGGCCTGTCCGGGCGGCGTGATGAAGAACGGCAGGTGATGCGGCGCGGCGGCGTTCACTTCGGCGGTCATGACGTCTTCCTGCTTCGCGGCGCACGGGCTGCGCTGGAGGGTGTCCCTCGATCGCACGCGCCCGGATCATCCGCGACTGGCCGCCATGCAGCCATGTACGTTACTGTTTTGTCTATGAAGCGTGTCGTTTCGCGCGCAGCTTGCGCGTAGGCTGCCTGTGCGACCGCGCGCGCCGGAACGTCGGCGCGTCTGACATGAGGAGAACGCGCATGGCCGAAGACGAGACGCCCGCGGGCGGTCCGCCGACCGCCGAACAGCTGCGGATGAAGATGCTCGAGAAGGAGATGGCGGAGATGGAGCGCCGCCAGAAGGCGCTCGGCGTCGAGCAGACCAAGCGCGCCGCGGTGATCGACGCCTTTCTCCACGAGGACGTGTCGGAAAAAGAGCGCGCGATGATCCGCCGGGTGGTGGAGAACGCCGCCGCCGAAGGCAAGCTGGAGGCCCTGGTCTACAGCTTCCCCTCCGAGCTCTGCACCGATCAGGGCCGCGCGATCAACAGCGGCGATCCCGACTGGCCGAGCACGCTTCAGGGCAAGGCGAAGCAGCTCTACGACCGCTACCAGGAGGTGGCCAAGCCGGCCGGCTACCGCCTCAAGGCGATGATCGTCAGCTTTCCCGGCGGCATGCCGGGAGATGTCGGGTTCTTCCTGAACTGGGAGCCCGAGACGACGTGACCACGGTCAGGCGCGCCCGGCGAGGGCGCGCCGCCCCACCTTAGAAAATGCCTCAGAAGACGGCCGGCACGACCCGACGCGGCGTCGGCTCCCCCTCGTAGTCCTTGGGCCGCTTCTTCCGCTTGCCGAGATCCGGGGCTTCGAAGCGCACGCGCTCGTAGGGGATCGAAGCGAGGATGTGGCTGATGCAGTTGATGCGAGCAGCCTTCTTGTCGTCGGACGGCACCACCCACCAGGGCGCTGCGTCTGTGTCGGTCCGGGTCAGCATCTCGTCGAAGGCGCGGCTGTAGTCCCACCATCGGCGGTACGACTCGATGTCCATCGGGCTCAGCTTCCACTGGCGCAGCGGATCATCGATGCGCTGGCGGAAACGGCGGTCCTGCTCCTCCTCGCTCACGGTGAGGAAGTATTTGAGAAGGGTTATCCCCTGCTCGGCCATCACCGCCTCGACCTTTGGCGCCATCTGCAGGAAGCGATCGGCCTGCGCGTCGGTGCAGAACCCCATGACACGCTCGACGCCCGGACGGTTGTACCAGCTCCGGTCGAAGATCACGATTTCCCCGGCGGCGGGGAAATGCGCCATGTAGCGCTGGATGTACATCTGCGACCGCTCGCGCTCGGTCGGCGCCGGCAGCGCGACGACGCGGAACACGCGCGGGCTGACGCGCTCGGTCAGCCGGCGGATCACCCCGCCCTTGCCCGCGGCGTCGCGCCCTTCGAACACGATGATGATCCGCGCGCCGGTCGCCTTCACCCACGCTTGAAGATGCGCGAGTTCCGCCTGCAGGCGGGCAAGCTCCTTCTCGTAGCGGCGGTTGCGCTCCTTCTTCGTCTCGGCCCTCGCTTCCGCTGCGGCGTCGTCCGCCTTGTCGCGTTTCTTGCCCATGGTCTCCTCCTCCTTGATCTTTCATGCGCCTTCCGCCGGCGCGGCGCGGTTGCGCGCGTGGAAGGCGGCGGTCGCCGTCTTCAGCGTGTCGAAAACCGGGGTCGGGCGCGCCGCGAGGCGGGCGCGCGCCCAGTCGCCGCGAAAGGCGCGCGCGAGGTTGCGCCGCGCTCGCGCCACGGCCAGCGTGACGCCGCGCTTCGCGAGGCTCTCGCGCAGATCGTCGAAGCGCATCAACGCCGTGGCGTCGATCAGGCTGACCGGGCCGAGGTCCAACACCACCCATTCCACCGGAGCCGGCTGCGCGGCGATTGCGGCCTCGAGCTGGGCGCAGAAGGCGTCGGCGTTGAAGAACACGATGTTCGATTCAAACCTGTAGAGCAGCAGCCCCGGCGTGGTTTCGGCCTCCGTAAAGTCGGCGACGTTGTGGAACCCGGCGACGCCTGGCGCGCGGCCGAGCACCGCGTCGGAGGGATTGAGCGCCATCGCCAGAAGCCACGCGAGCGACAGGATCACCGCGAGCAGCACACCTGGCAGCACGCCGAGCGTCAGCACGCCCAGCGTCGTCGCGACCGAGATCGCCGCCTCGCGCGGGCTCATCGCCCAGAACGCGCGCAGACCGGCGATGTCGAAAAGGCCGAGCACGGCGACGAGGACCACGGCGCCGAAGGCGGCGGCGGGCGCCTGCGCGATCAGGTCGCTGAGCAGGAACGCGGCGGCCAGCATGGTCAGCGCGGCGAAGACGGCCGCGAGCCTCGTGCGCGCGCCCGAGGCCGCAGCGACCGCCGTGCGGCTGTCGGTCCCCGCCACGGCGAAGCCCTGCGTCGCGCCCGCCACGAGGTTCGCCGCCCCCATGGCGAACAACTCGCGGTTTGCGTCGACCGCATAGCCGCCCCGGCGCGCGTAGCTCTGGGCCGTGAGCATCCCGCTGGTGAAGGCGATCAGGGTGACCCCTGCCGCGTCGGGCAGCAGGCTCCGCCACGTCTCGGGTTCGAGCGCAGGCAGGCCGGCGGCTGGAAGCCCCGCCGGGACCGCCCCGGTCAGCGCCACGCCCTGCGCGCCGAGGTCGAGCCACGCGGCCGCCGCGACCGCGCCCGCGACGACGATCAGCGCGCCGGGCAGGCGCGGGGCGAGCCTCTTGAGCCCGAACAGCCCCGCGACCGCTCCGAGGCCGACGAGGGCGGTGGCCGGATGGCTCTCGGACACGCGCCGGGCGAACTCGGCGAGGCGGGGCAGCGCCTCCTCCGCCTCTGATGCGTAGCCGAAGATCTTCGGAAGCTGCCCGGCGGCGACCACGATCGCCACGCCGTTCATGAAGCCGGTCAGGATCGGCCGGGACAGGAAGCTCGCGAAGAACCCGAGCCGCGCCGCGCCCGCCATCAGGAACAGCGCGCCGCTGAGCAGCGTCACCGCCGAGACCAGCGCGACGTGGCGCGCGGGATCGCCCCCGGCGAGCGGCGTCACGCTCGCGGCCAGAAGCAGGCAGGTCGCGGTGTCCGGCCCGATCACGAGCTGGCGCGACGAGCCGAGGAGCGCGTAGGCGAACACCGGGAAGATGCCGGCGTAGACCCCCATCTCCGCCGCCACGCCGACGATGTCGGCGTAGGCGATGCCCACAGGCAAGGCGACGGCGGCGACCGATAGCCCCGCCGCCAGATCGCCGGCGAGCGAAGTGGTCTTGCCGACCTCGATCATGCGCGCCGCCCGGCTGTCCGGGCCGCGGCGATCAGGCCGGCTATGTCTTGCTCGAACTCGGCGATGATGAGCCGATAGTCCTCGGTCTCGCGCCGCGCCTGTCCGTCGGGGCGCGCCTCGAAGGCGGCGAGGGTCTCCCGCGCGAGGGCGAGATGCTCGCAGGTCTCGCGGAAATGCTCGCAGTCGTCGGCGAGCCGCCGGATCGTCTCCCCGTCCTCGGGGAACAGCACGAGGACGGCGGCGATCTCGGAGCCCGGGCGCGAGGCAGCCATGCGCGTGTCCGCCCTTGTTGCGTCGTCGCCCTGAGGTTTGCGCCTGTGCGCGGCCGGGGAAAGTACGTTACCGTAGCGGCGGCGCCGCCGCGCCTTGCTTGGCGCGTTCGCGCCGAGGCGTTACTGTTCGGTCCGCCGAAGGGAACGAAGCGCTCCCGACGGAGGGCCTCGGGAGGAACGGCGCCGTGAACGGGGAGTCGTCGCGCATCACGCCGCAGGCCGCCCGCGAGGCTCTGGAGCGCGTGCTCGCGTCCCCCGATTTCGATGCCTCCAGCCGTAACCGGCGGTTCCTCGTGCATGTCGTCGAGGAGACGCTCGCCGGACGCGCCGACCGCATCAAGGCCTACGCGATCGCCACCTCGGCATTCGGCCGGAGCGCCGACTTCGACCCGCAGACCGATCCGATCGTGCGCATCGAGGCCCTGCGGTTGAGGCGGGCGCTCGAGCGGCACTACCTGCTCTCAGGTCGCGACGATCCGGTGCGGATCACGATTCCGAAGGGCTCCTACGTGCCGTCCTTCTCGTACGGGTCGCCCCCGCGGGAGCCTTCGGAAGCCGCCGCGCGGCCGCCGCGTCCCGACCAGCGGCGCACCCCGTCGATCACGGTGCTGACGTTCCAGGGCGACGCCGAAGACGGGCCCCGCGCCGCGCGCGGCTTCACGCGCCAGGTGATCGGCGCGCTGTCCCGCTTCGGCGACCTCGACGTTTACGGCTCCGCCGGCTCTCAGGAGCATCGGTCCGCGCAGCCGGGTCGAAGCGATCGCGAGGTCGACTACGTCCTCGGCGGGGCCGTGCTGGAGGACGGCGAGCGATTCAGGGTCGAGGCGCTGCTCAGCGACGCGCGCACGGGACGGCATCTCTGGGGCGAGACGCTGGAGCGGCCCCTCGATCCCGCCGCGCTTCACGCCGCACGCGACGAGGTTTCCGACCGTGTCGCCCGCCTCGTGGCCCAGCCCTGGGGCCTCATCCACGCGGCCCGCGCGCGGGAGGCGCGGGATCACCCGCCCGAGCACATGAACTCCTACGACTGCGTGATGCGCTTCTACCAGTATTTGCGCAGCTATGACCGCGCGCTTCACGCCGAGGCGCTGGCTTGCCTCGAGCGAGTCGTCGCGGCGGAGCCCGAATACGCCGAAGCCGTCGCCTGCCTGTCGCTCGCGCTCACCGACGCGTCGCGGTTCGGCTACCCCGCGGGCGCGACGGCCGACCCCATAGCGCGCGCTCTCGAACTCGGCGCGACGGCCGTCGACCTCGCTCCCCATTCGAGCCGGAGCCACCACGCCCTCGGCATGGCGCGATGGTTCGCGGGCGACGTGCCGGGCGCCCTGGAGGCGTTGGAGGCGGGGCGCGCTCTCAACCCCAACGATACCGAGACAATGGCCGATCTCGGCACGCGGCTCGTGTTCCGGGGCGAGTGGGCGCGGGGACGCGTTCTCATCGCGGAGTCCTTCGCCCGCAACCCCGGGCAACCCGGCGTGTTCTGCGTGGGGCTGGCGCTCGAGGCGTTCGCTCACGGGCGCTTCGAGGAGGCGCTGGCCTACGCCCGGCGCGTGACCGCGCCGACCCTGGTCTACGGCGATGCGCTCGTCGCAATCGCCGCCGCCAAGCTCGGGCTGCGGGAGGAGGCCGCGCGGGCGGTGTCGCGGATGCTCGCGATCGATCCGTCCTACGGCGGAAAAGTGGAGGACGACCTCGCGGCGCGCAACCTCGAACCCGGCCTCGCGCGGGAAGTTGTGGCGGCGCTCCGGCTCGCCGGACTGCCGGAGGACCCCGCGCCGGGCCATCAGGCCGGCTGACCGACGGCGCGTCTCGCCCTCTGAAACAGTTACTTACTCTCGCCGTGTCGATGAGGCCGAGCCCGGCGGCTATGCTCGCCGCGTCGCGGACGCCCCTATCCGGGGCGGCGTCGGGCGATCCCGACCGCGACGGGGGGATTGGGTCATGAGAAAGCTTTCACGCATGGGCGTCGCAGCGGCGCTCGTCGCCGCAGGGGCGCTGACGGCGGCGTGTCAACCCGCAGGCCAGGTCGGGCGCACGTCGACCTTCGACGTCGCGCAGGCGACGCCCGAGGACATCGGCCGCGCGCTGGATCGCGACGGGCGCGTCGTGCTGCGGGGCGTCCTGTTCGAGACCGACAGCGCGCGCCTCAGCGACGCCGGCCGCGCCGCCGCCGGAACTCTCGGGTCGGCCCTTCAGGCCAATCCCGCGCTGCGGGTCGCCGTGGTCGGCCACACCGACGACACCGGCGACTTCCGCTACAATCTCGACCTGTCCGAGAGGCGCGCCGAGGCGCTGGCCGCAGCGCTGACGCGCGACCACGGCGTCGGCGAGAACCGGCTCGCCGCAGTCGGCGTCGGCCCGCTCGCGCCCGCTGTCCCGAACGACACGGCAGAGGGTCGCGCGCAGAACCGGCGCGTCGAAGTCGTCGTCGTCCGATGACCGAACGGCGAGCGGCGAACCGCGCGTCGGGGGGGCGGCTGCGGGCGGCCGCCCTGCCGCTCGCGGTGGCGTCGCTCGCCGCCTGCGGCCGCGCCCTGACCCGCCGCCCCGTCCCCGACGCCCTCGCCGAGGACGTCGCGCCTTTCGGCCGGCCGGGCCTTCGCAGCTGGGGTGACGGCCTGACGGAGGAGGAGTTCGCGCGCTTCATCGAGCAGACGCGCCCGAGGCGATGGAGCCTCTCCGCGCCGAGATCGAGGCGGGCCGGTCGCCCGACCTGCATTTCCTCGCGCTTTCGGGGGGGCGGGCGATGGGGCGCGTTCGGGGCCGGCGCGCTCAACGGCAGGACCGAGCGCGGCGACCGCCCCGGGTTCAAGGGCGTCTCCAGCGTCAGCACCGGCGCGATGATCGCGCCCTTCGCCTTCCTCGGCCCCGCCTACGACGGCACGCTGCGCGAGATCTACACCGCCTACGCGGCGTCATCGCGCGCTACGTCACGCCCGAACTGCTGGAGGAGATCGCGGCCGAGCACCGCAAGGGCCGCATCCTCTACATCGGCACCACCAATCTCGACGCGGGCCGGCCGGTGATCTGGGAAGTCGGCGCCATCGCCGCCTCGGGCGAGCCGGGCGCGCTGGAACTGGTGCGCGAGTTGATCCGCGCGTCGTCTGCGATTCCGGTCGCCTTCCCGCCCATCTTCGTGGCCGTCTAAGGCCCCGACGGAACGGTCTACGACGAGATGCATGTCGACGGCGGGGCCAGCTCTCAGGTGACCTTCGTCTCGCCCCAGATCCCGATCCGCGAGACCACCGGGCGTATTCTGGGACGCAACCTCGACCATCGGCTCTGGGTGATCGTCAACAACGACCTCAAGCCGCCCCACAAGACGCTTTCGCCGCGGATCGCAGCCATCGGCGCCGCGGCCGTCAGCTCGCTGATCCGCGGCAGCAGCGTCGGCGACGCCTATCGCCTCTACGCCATCGCCGAGCGCGACGACATCGCGTACCACATCAACTGGATCCTCCCGAACGTCGACTGCCCCGCGCCGAAAGAGGATTTCGACCCGATATTCATGGCGTGCCTGTTCGAAACCGGCCGCGCAATGGCGGTCGACGGGGTTCTCTGGCGCGACGCGCCGCCGTTCTTCGCCCACCCGGGATCGCCGGGCGGGCGCTGAAGGGCGGCGCTCACTCCGCCGGTTTCGCGAGCGTGACTTTGAAGTCGCGCCACACGGCGACGCCGATCGCGAGTTCCGTCACCGGCCCGGACTCCGGCGCGACCAGCGCGGTCTCGGTGCGGCGGATGAGGATGGCGCCCTCGCCGGTCGCGCCGGCCATGCGCCCCTCGCCGCCGGTCAGCTCGAAGACGCCGGCGCATCCGACCAGGCGGAAGCCCTCGCAGGCGAAGCGCCCGAAGGACGCCGCGCCGTCGAGCGCGTCGAGGCGGCAGCGCGCGGCGCCCGTCTGGCGCCCCGTCTCCATGTCCGCCTCCAGCATGCCGACGCAGGCGATCTCGCCGGCGTGGACGGGACCCTGCCCAACGTCGATGAAATAGGGTCCGCGCATCTCGCCGGCGAAGACGTGGGCGTTCGGGCCGGTCTCGACGATGGACCCGGCCCCTTCCCAGACCGAGAAGGCGTCGAGCGACACGGGTTCGCCGTCCTGCGCGATGGCGGGAGCGGCGAGGAGAAGCGCCGCGGCGGCGGCGCGGATGGTCCGGCTCATGGGGCGCTCCCTCAGTCGAGCTTGATGAAGACGGCGTCGCCGCCGAGCGAGAGCGCGTAGCCCTCCCGCGTGCTGCTCAGCCGGATTTCGACGCCGGCGGGGTTGTAGAGCCACATGCCTCCGCCGGCCTGCACGTCGCCGGCCACCGCGCCGATGCGGCCCTGGACGTAGGGGCCCTCGAAATCCTCGACGCGCTTCAGGTTGTAGACTTCGCCCTGCGCCTCGATCTTCTGCGCGCCGAAGCCGCCGTAGCCGAGCCCGCCGAGGGTGAAGTCGTACTCCCGGCCGCCGAAGGTCAGCGTGCCGCCGCCCACGTTGCCGCTGACGAGGAAGGCCACCTGCACCTGGCTGATGCGCACCTGGCCCGACGCCTCCGCCGCCGCCGGCGCCGACCCCTGCGCCGCCGCGAAACAGGCGGCCGCGGCCGCCAGCAAAACTCGTCTCATGCTCTCGCCCTTCTCCACCGCCGCCTGCGAAGCGGCATCTTCCCACCACGCGGTGCGCCGCGCAGCGCGTCGCTCAGCCGCGCGGCGTCGTCCCCCGCGCGAACCACCAGGCCCACAGCAGCGCCGCCGCGACCTGCGAGGGCACGGCGAGCGCCACCATCACGATCGCCCGCGGATCGGCCGCCGGCGCCGCGAGGAGCGGGGCCAGCGCCGCGCCGGCGTTGCGGGTGCAGACGGCAAGGCCGAGCACGCTGCGCCGCTCCCGCGTCAGCCCCGGAGACAAACCCCAGGCCATTCCGGTGGCGAGGCCGAAGAACAGCGCGTAGGACGCGATCGCGAAACCGCCGAGGGTGTCGAGGAAGCCGCGCCCGTAGATCACGCCGCAAAGCCCGAGCAGCACGACCGCGCCGACGCCGGCCGCCTGCTTCGCCAGCGGACGGATCGCCGCCGCCGCGCAGGGCGCCGCGCGGAAGACGGCCATGCCGAGACCTAGAGGCGCGAGCACCAGGGCGACGAGCGGCTTCGCGATGGTCCAGGCGTCCACCGCGAGACCCGGCGCCAGCAGCGGCGCGGCGACCGGCAGAACGGCCACGGTCCCCACCGCCGCGAGCAGCATCATGGCGGGCGCATGGCTCATGTCGCCCTTCGCCCGTCGCACCATCACCGGGAGGAACGGCGCGCAGGGCGTCAGCGCGACCAGCATTAGTCCCGCGGCGTAGGGTTCCGCCAGCGGCAGCGCGCGCGTCAGGCCCCATGCGAGCCC
>NZ_DAIQNN010000098.1:0-9175 GCF_036788415.1 Rubrimonas sp.
GGTCGATCCAGGCGTAGAGGATGTCGATGGCGAGGTTGATCAGCACGAAGATCAGTGTCATGAGCAGCACGAACCCCTGCAGCACGGGATAGTCGCGGGCGTAGATTGCGCCCACCGCGTAGCGTCCGACGCCGGGCCAGGCGAAGATGTTCTCGACGACGAGCGCCCCGCCGATCAGCTCCCCGACATGCATGCCCGCGGCGGTCACGATGGGCAGCAGGGCGTTGCGAAGGATATGGCCGCGCTCGATCCGGCCCTCGGAGAGCCCGCGCAGCCGCGCGTAGAGCACGTGCCGCTGGCCCTGCGCCTCGATCATGCTGGCGCGCAGGAGGCGGGCGTTGATCGAGAGCGACATCAGCGAGACCGCGAGAGCCGGCATGACCAGCGTGTCGAGCCCGCCGCGCCCCATGGCGGGCAGCCAGCCGAGCGACACCGAGAACAGCATCACCATCAGGAAGCCGACCCAGAAGTTCGGGGCCGAGACGCCGAAGAACGCGACGCCGCGCACCAGGTGGTCGGGCCAGCCGTCCCGCCGCCGCGCCGCCCACATGCCGAGCGGAATCGAGACGCCGATGGTCAGGGCGAAGGCCGCGCCGGCGAGCTGGAGGGTCGCGGGGAGGTAGGTGAGGAACTCGTCCAGAACCGGACGCCGCGTTACATACGACATCCCGAAGTCGAGGTTCAGGACGCCCCATCCCCAGCTCAGGTACTGCTCCAGCAGCGGTCGGTCGAGGCCGAGCATCGCCCGGGCCTCGGTCAACGCCTCGGCGGTCGGCGGAATGCGCGACAGCCGCAGATACTCCATCGCCGGATCGCCCTGCCCGAGACGCAGCAGCACGAAGATCACCACGGAGACGCCGAAGAGAAGCGGCGGCAACATCGCGAACCGCCAGAGGATGTAGCGCGCCATGCCGCCGCCCCCGCCCCGAGCGCCGCGTCAGTTTCCGGCCGGGCGGAGCTTCTCGAACGGGATCTCGTACTCGGTCGCGCCGAAGCTCAGACCCGTCACCTCGGGGCGCGCCACTGCGATCATGGTCTTGTAGGAAAGCGGCAGATAGACCGCCTGCTCGTGCAGCGTGGTCAGCAGCGAGCGCCAGAGCGCGGCCCGCTCGCTCTCCTCCGTCGAGACCAGAACGGCCCCGATGGTGGCGTCGATGTCGGCCTTCATCGGCAGGCCGAGCTGCGCCTGATAGTCGGCGTGCGAGGGCACCCGCATCGACGAGGCGAAGGAGTGCGGGTCGTAGGGCGTGCCCCAGGTGTCGCCGAAGATCATGCCGAAGCGGCCGTCGTTCTGGCGGGCGTAGAAGGCGCTCGGCTCCTCGCCGATCAGGCTGACCTCGAAGCCGATCGCGGCGAGATTGGCCTGGATCACCTCGGCGATCGCCTTGTGGGTGGCGTCGTTGCCGACGAAGGCGAGCTCAAGCGCGAGCGGCGCGCCGTCCTTCGTCCGCGTCGCGCCGGGCGCGGGTCGCGTCCATCCGGCGGCCTCCAGCAGCGCCTCGGCCTTCGTCGCATCGAAGGCGTAAGGCGCGAGGCCGACGTCGGCATAGGGAAGATTGGTCGAGAACAGCGTGTCCGCCCGGCGTTCGAGCCCGTAGAGCACGCCGGCGATCAGCGCGTCCTTGTCCACCGCGTGGTTGATCGCCTGCCGCACGGCGAGTTCGTTGGTCGGCGCGCGGTTCGAGTTGAGCGCGATCACGCGTGTGGCCAGCGGCTCGGAGATCGCCGCCTGGAACCGCCCGGTCCCCTGGAACCGCGCGAAGGCGTCGGCCGAGATCGGGCCGTCCGCGCCATAGACCAGATCGACGTCGCCGGTCTCGAGCGCCACGGCGCGCGAGTTCGGGTCGGGGATCACCTTCACCTTGACCTGATCGAAGGCCGGCGCATCGCCCCAGTAGCGCGGGTTGCGCGCGAACAGATCGTATTCGCCGAGGCGCGTCTCGATCCGCATCCACGGACCCGTGCCGATCGGGGCGCCGATCTTCTCCGCGGTGTCGCCGTCCTCGGGAAATCCCGAAGGCGCGAGGAACCGCACTGGCCGCACCAGCGCGAGGTCCTGCAGCGCGGGATAATAGGGGCCCTTCAGCGTCAGCCGCACCGTGAGCGGATCGACTGCCTCGACGCTCTCCATCTGGTTGACCAGTTCGAGCCAGTCATGGCGCTCGCGGTTCTTCATCACCGCCTCGAAGTTCAACTTCACCGCCGTCGCGTCGAACGGCGTGCCGTCCGAGAAGGTGACGCCCTCGCGCAGCCGGAAGGTGTAGACCCGGCCGTCCGGCGAAATCTCCCAGGACGTTGCGAGCCATGCGCCGACCGAGCCATCGGGCAGGTAGCGGACGAGCGGCTCGTAGACCATGCCTTGGGCGAACATCTGGTTCGGCGAGTACTGGTGGGGGTTGAGCGGCCCGACATTGGACGGCCATGCGAAGTCGAGCGTCGCCTCGGCGCGGGCGGTTCCAACGGCGGCGACGGCGGCAAGGGTGAAGGCGAACGCGGAGCGCAGCATGCGATTCATCGAGGACCTCCCTTTCGAAGCTTCGCTCGACCTTCGGGGCGAGCGATATGAAAATCAACGTCGTTTCTCATACCATCGCGCGGCCGCGCGATCGCGTGAGGGGACGAGCGAGGACGTCGCGCCGGCGACGGACAGCGCGCGCAGCCTGCGCGTTCGCCGCGGCCGATCGTGTCGGTCATCCGCTGCGTAGGTTCGATGATCCTGCGCGCGGTCATGCGTTCTCTCCGGCTTCTTCACCGGTTTCGTCCTCGGCTGCCACGCGGTCGAAATGCGCGCGCCATGCGTCGAGCAAGGGGTCGGGGCCCTTGACCCATCGCTGCTGGCGCAGCGCGATCCGCAAGGCGGCGCGGGCGTGCCGATCTTGCGGTGCGGGGAAGTCCTCGGCCGCTTGGCCGGCCTCGAGCGCGGTCAGCGCCGCTGTCTTTACCGAGGCCGCAACGGCCGGCGCCCAGACCGCGCTCAGCCGCGCGAAGGCGGCATGGGCTTCGGCGTCGAATGGCGTCGAGCGACCCAGCGGATCGCGAAGCGGATGGGCGGGGTGCAGCATCGCGCAGGGGACAAGACCTTCAGGGATCGGCATCGTCGCCGCATGCGTCCTGCGGGCGGCGAGCAGCTTCGGCAGGACATGGGTGTGCGGCCCCTCGGGGGAGACTCCCCCGGTCTCTGGTCCGCCGATCTTCTGGAACACCTCGACGCGACCGACAGACGACAAGGCGACGCGATGCGGGTGGCGCGACAGGATCGCCGCGAGCGCAGGGCTCGCCGGGTCGAAAACCGGGCGCCCGGCGCCGGCGCGCAGGGCGCGGATCAGCTCGGGGTCGGCGGTGCGCACGCAGAAGTCGACCTGCGCCAGGCCGAGGCCCATGTCGAACAGTAGGCTTCCCTTGTCGTGAGGCAGAATCGCGTCGGCGTCGGGGCCGATCTCGGTCAGCGTCGTTCTCGAAGCGCGCGCCGCTTCCGCCTCGGCCAGGCAAAGGGCGACAGCGTGCCCCCAGCTGTCGGGTTGGCGATTGAGGGTCTCGCAGGCGACCGGTATCACGTTGTCCAGCCGATCGATGCGGACGGCGCCTCGGGCGGTGGCGCGGGTCAGCCCGGCGGGGTCGTCGATGCGCGGCGCCTCGCCTTGCGCCTGGTGGAACTCCGCGATCGCGCCGAAGGCGCCGACGCTCCATGCTGCGCGCCAATCAGCGAGCGCAGCGCACAGCACGGCGCGCAGATCTGGTCGGGCGTCGGTCATGGCGGCTCTCCTTCGGCGAGGGCGAGGGGTTGAACGATCAGAGCGCTCCCGGCGCGGTCGAGATGGACGCTCACGCCGTAGACGGCGGCGAGCAGCGGCGCGGTCAGCGCCTCGGCGGGCGGGGCGTCGGCGACGATGCAACCGCCCTGCATGACAGCCAGCCGGTCGCAGCCGTTGGCGGCGAGGCCGAGATCGTGCAGCGTGAGCAAGACGCCACGACCCCGCGCGGCCTCTCCCCGCAGTACGGCGACCAGCGCCAGCGCCTGCGCCGGATCGAGGCCGGCGCAGGGTTCGTCGGCGACGATCAACGGAGCGTCCTGCGCCAGCGCGCGGGCCATGAGCGCGCGCGCCTGCTCGCCGCCCGAAAGCCGCGTCGCGGGTCGGTCCGCCATCGCCTGGAGGCCCAGCCGCGCCAGCGTCTCGGCCACCGCGGCTCTGTCGTCCGGGCCGTCGCCGGGACGGCCGAGTCCCGCCAATGCGCGCACGCTGAGCGGCCAGCCGATCTCGCGCCCCTGCGGCATGAACGCGGCTACGCGCGCGCGGGCCGCCGGGGTCAGCCGCTCCGCGTCGCGACCCGCGAGACGCCGTGCGCCGCTGGCCGGGACCAATCCCAGAGCCGCACGCAGGAGCGAGGATTTCCCGGCGCCGTTCGGGCCGATCAGACCCACGACTTCGCCGGGCCGAACGACCAGCGCGGCGTTGTCCACCACGACTCGATGGTCGAGCGTGACGCTCAGCCCCTCGACCTCGAGCAGCGGGGATGTCATGGCCGGTCCCTCGCCTGCAGCACGAGGCGCAGGAAGAACGGCGCGCCCACCAGCGCGGTGAGGACGCCGAGCTTCAGGTCTCGCGTCGGCGCGATCAGGCGAGCAGTCACATCGGCCGCGAGCAGGATCGACGTCCCCGCCAGCGCCGCCGCCGGCACGAGTCGCGACGGCCTCGCGCCGACGACGCGTCGAAGAAGGTGTGGCGCGACCAGGCCGACGAAGCCGATCGCCCCCGCCACCGCCGTCGCGGCGCCGACCGAGAGCGCGGTCGCCAGCGCAACGCGCAGTCTAAGCCGCCCGACCGCCACACCCATTGACGCGGCCGCTTCCTCGCCCAGCGTCAGCCTATCGAGGCTGCGCCCTGTCCCCCACAGCAGCGTCCAGCCCAACAGCATGAATGGCGCGGCGAGGCGCACATGGTCCCAGGACCGGTCGGCGAGCGAGCCGAGCATCCAGAACACCGCCTCGAGCGCGGCAAACGGATTCGGGGAGAGGTTCAGGGCGAGCGAGACGAGAGCCCCGCAGAGGCTCGAGACCGCGACGCCGGCGAGGATCAAGGTCAGCGCCGAACCGCCGGCGGCGAGTCCGATCACGACGCCGGTCGCGACCGCCGCCGCAGCCAGCGCCGCCAGCGGCAGCGCAAGAGCGAAGACGGCGGAGAGACCGGTGTAGATCGCGAGCACCGCGCCGAGCGAGGCGCCGGCCGAGACGCCGAGCAGCCCCGGTTCGGCCAGCGGGTTGCGCAGCAGCCCCTGCAGCGCCGCGCCGGTCAGCCCCAGCGTGGCGCCGATCAGCGCCCCGAGAATGGCGCGCGGCAGGCGGATCTCCTGCATCACGAGCCGCGCGGCCTCGTTTTCGCCGCCCGCCAGCGCGCGCAGGCTCTCTCCGAAAGCCAAGCCCGCGGGGCCAGTCAGCACCGAGGCCATGAACAGCCCCGCCGCGAGAAGCGTCAGCGCCGCGAGCGTCGCGTGGAACCGCGCATCTTCGGTCATGGCGCAAGGCCGCGAGCGGCGGCTGCGAGCGCCGCCACGGCGTCGACCGTGAAGGGGGTGCCGCAGATCCAGCGCGCATCCGACACCACCGCCTCGCCCGCGTCACCTTTGACAGCGCGAAGCGCCGGGTGCGCCATGACTTCCTGTGCGAGCGCCGGTGGGTCGTAGCTCCGTCCCGAGACGATCAGGTCCGGATCGGCCATCACCAGCGCTTCGAGCGGCAGCCGCGCCGTACCGGCCACGCCGCGTTCGGCGGCGACGTTGGCGAGTCCCGCCGCCGTCACCACCGCATCGGCCAGCGTGCCGGCGCCGGAGGTGTAGCTGTTGGCGTAGTGCAAGGCCGCCCGCGGCTGCGGCCCGGTCGTCGGGAGCGACGCCGCGGCGAGGCGGGCGTCGAGGGTCGCGACCATCGCCTCGGCCTGTGGTTCACGTCCCAACACCGCGCCCATCTTGCGGATGTTGGCGCGGACGTCGTCGAAGGACGTCTCCGGCGCGAACTCGACCACCTCGAAGCCGAGCCGCCGAAGCATCCCGACCGTGGCGCGGGTGGTGAAGGTTCCTGCCACGACCAGATCGGGCTGCATCAGGAACACCTCCTCGGCCAGCCCGTGGTTGACCTGGATCGCCGCGGCCTCGGTCGCCATCATCGAGGTCGAGCGGTCGCGCGCCAGCCGGGTGACCGAGACGAGCTGGCCCGGCGCAGCCAGCAGCATCGCCAACTGGTCCGTGCACAGGTTCATCGAAACGACACGGCCCGGCGCGGCCGCGGCCGCGCCGCATGCGAGCGCCAGAACGAGGGCAAGGAGGCGTCTCACCTGAAGCCCCGTCCTTCTTCGTCGAGACCCTCGGGCGCGCGACCGAGCCAGCGCGCCGCGACGCGCCGCCACATCGCCAGCCGCGACCAGTCAGGCGTCTCGGCCAGGGTGTCGTCGGTGTCGATGAAGGGGTTGGGGAAGAAGATCGACAGCATCGGCTCGCCCGCGCCGTTTTCCATCTCGAAGCCCCAACTGCAGGGCTTGCCGTCGCGACCGAAGGCGCGAAACAGCCGCGCCGCCCCCGGGCGTCGCCGTGCTCTCTGCTCCGGTGGGACAGCCATGTTGTCGCCGACGCAGAGGTGAAAATGTCCGCCGCCGGGGAACACGATCGTCAGATAGCCGTCGTGGAGCGTGATCGACGCAGGCGCGGCAGGGCAGCGCCACTCATAGGCTGCGCCCTCGATGATCGGACCGAACCGGATGTCGCGCCAGCCGGTCTCGAACGTCTCACGCAGGAAGGTCTCGAGGACAGCCGCATCGGTGGGCAACGCCCAGCTCTCGCGTCGGAGCGCGCCGTTCCCGGCGCGTTGGACTTCGGTCGGCGCAGGGCCGGCGACAGGCATGCTCACCATGACGCGCGCAGTCCCAGCAAGCCGGTTATCGGCTGCTCGGCGTAGCCCAGCACTTCCTGATGGCCACTGTCGAACAGGTTGCGCACGCCGGCGTAGAGCTCGACGGTCTCGGTGATCGCGTAAGAAGCGCTGACGTTGACAAGCACGTAGTCGTCGAGGTCGGCGCGGGGCGAGGTGAAGCTCGGGTCGCCGAAGTCGAAGTCGACGGCTTCGGCCGCCCAGACCGCTTCGGCGCCGACCATGGCGCGATCGTCGAGGAAACGATACGTCGCATCGATCGCCCCGCTGTGCTTCGGGCGTCGCACCTCCACGGCGCCGTCCGGCTCCGTGGCGTCGAGATAGGTATAGCTTGCGCCGAGGGTCAGGCCGGGGATGGGCGCGATGCGCGCAGTCAGCTCCACGCCCTGTCGGTCGCTCTCCCCGTCGAGGTTGATCGGGGAGGAGACGCCGCCGACGTTGCGGCTGGCGATCTCGTCCTCGAGCGTCTCGTTGAAGTAGGTGACGCCGATCTGGGCGCGATCGCCCCAGAAACTCTGGTCGATCCCGACGTCCCAGCCGAAGTTGCGTTCGGGCTTGAGGTTGGGGTTTCCCTCGAACGTGCCGAAGATGGTGCCGAACTGCTCGAAGAAGGTCGGATTGGTCTGAGCACGGCCGATCGAGGCGCGCAGCCGGGCGCCGGTGTCGAAGAAGCTATAGGACGCCGACGCCGACCACGACACGAAATCGTCGAATGCGTCGTTGTCGTCGAAGCGCAGGCCTCCCTGCACGAACAGCGCCTCCGTGAGGTTGCCGCGATAGTCGAGCACGTAGCCGATCTGCTCGCGCTCGCGTTCTTCTGCGGAGGCGCTGTTGTCGAAGGTCTCGCGCTCCCACTGAAGCGCGCCCACGACGGTATGCTGGTCTGCGGCCCCGAAGGTCAGCGCCGCCTGGTAGCCGAGGTTGAGCGTCGACACGTCGTTGGTGCTGACGCCGAAAGACCCCTTGTTCTCCGAATCCTCCTCTGAGTACCGCACGCTCGGCGTGTGGACGAGCGCTCCGCCGAACGTGTCGAGGTCGAGCGACACCCCCCCGAGAAGCAGCGTGCTCTCCACCTCCCTTCCTTTCGCGTCCACCACATAGCAGTCGGGGCCGCCGCACCCGAAGGCCGTGTCGTCGAACTCGCCGGTACGGTCGGCATAGCGCAGGTTGCCGCGTAGCCGGGCCCAGTCGGCGAGGTCGACTGAGCCGCGGGCGTTGAACTGAAGGTCGCGCAGGCCGTCCTTCTCGCCGTCTTCGCCCGAGACGTCCCACCCGGCGTCGTTTCGGAAAGACGCGCCGAGCGCGATGTCGGCTCGGTCGGTTCCGCCCTGGAACAGGCCCGTCCCGACACCGCCGGGCGCGGTGGTCCCTTCCAGCGAGCCCGAAAGACGCACGGCGTTGCGCAGGCCGCCCTTGGTGATCACGTTGATGACGCCGGCCGTCGCGCCGGAGCCGTAGAGCGCCGATTGCGGCCCGCGCAGCACCTCGATCCGCTCGACGAGATCGGGCGAGAGAGCGGAGAAGTCCCGCCCTGCCGAGCTATCCGGCGCCTCCACGCCGTCGATCAGAACGAGCACATGATTGGCCTCGGCGCCGCGCACCCTGACCTGGGTGAAACCGCCCGGCCCGCCGCTGCGGCTGACGGCGACGCCGGGAACCGTGCGCAGCACGTCGGCGAAGGTGCGCGGATTTCGGCGCGCGATCTCTGCGGCGTCGATGATGGTGACGGCGCGCGCGAAGCTTTGCGCGTCGACTGGTGTCAGGCCGCCCGAAACGATGATCTCGTCGAGTTCGATGGCGGGCTGAGCGACAGCGGTCGTGAAAAGGCATGCGTGGGCTATCGCCCCCGCGGCTGCGGTGCGGCACCTCATGCGCAAGACGCGCCTCCATGATCGCCGCGGCGCCAGGCGCTCGCGGACGTGACTTTTTCGGGTCTTCCGGAGGACGAAGCGCGAACACCCCGTCGTCCCGGCGGACGGCTCTCTCGATCACCGCTGCGGGACGACCGCACCCTCGCGCACCCCGCGCGTGGGTTGGGTGACGTGACCCTGGCAGGTCTCCTGGCTCGCGGGTCGCTGCGATCCCTCCGCCTTCCCGGCCCCGTGCGGGGACCAGTGGCGTCGATGGAGGGCCGCTCGCCGCTTACAGTTGCGGGGGCAGCCGCGGCATTGGTCCGTATGGACCGCACCGCGTTCCCTATTAATCCGGCCGCCCGAGCGGACAGCGCGGAACCAAGGTAAGCGAAATTCAGCCACGACC
>NZ_DAIQNN010000099.1:0-9144 GCF_036788415.1 Rubrimonas sp.
CCGAGACCGACCGCGCGCTGGAGCTGCGCACCCGCGACCGCCAGCGCAAGCTGATTTCCAAGATCGACGCGGCGCTGCGCCGGATCGACGAGGGCGAGTACGGCTATTGCGAGGAGACCGGCGAGCCCATCGGTCTGCGCCGCCTGATCGCGCGCCCGACCGCGACTCTGTCGCTCGAAGCGCAGGAGCGTCACGAGCGGCGCGAGAAGGTGCATCGCGACGATTGACGCGGCGCGCCTGCGGGCCGCCCCCTGGAGCGCAAACCGAGCCGAGAGAATCGATCAACCGGGTTTTTCTTTTGAAAACAATGGGTTCCACCTGGGGCCTGCGTCTTTCAGGTCGATCTCCGCTCTAGAATGGCGGTGGGTCGTCGAAGCGCATCCAGCGCCCGTCCGCCGGGTGTCGGATTTCCAGCGCGCGCGCATGAAGCTGCAGGCGGCCCGCGCGCAGGGACTGCGGCGCGTAGAACGGGTCGCCGAGGATCGGGTGGCCGAGACTCAGCATGTGGACGCGCAGCTGGTGGCTGCGGCCGGTGAGGGGGCGCAGCTCGACGCGTGTGGCGTCGGGCTCTCGCGCCAGCACGCGCCATTCGGTGCGCGAAGGCTTGCCCGCCTCCAAATCGACCCGCTGCATCGGGCGGCGCGGCCAGTCGGCGCGCAGCGGCAGATCGACCGTTCCGGCCTCCGCCTCCATCCGCCCGGCGACGCGCGCGACATAGATCTTGCGCGTGCGGCGGTCGGCGAACTGGGCGTTGAGATGGCGCAGAGCAGCCGGATTCCGCGCCATGGCGACGACGCCCGAGGTCTCCAGATCGAGGCGGTGGACCGTGCGCGCGCCGGGATGGCGGGCCTGCGCGCGCGCCTCCAGACAGTCGGCGAGGTCGGGGGTCTTGCCCGGCACGCTCAGCAGGCCGCTCGGCTTGGACAGGACCAGCAGGTCGGCGTCGATGTGCAGCACGCTCAGCCACGGCGCCATGGGCGGGCGATAGTCCAGCTGCGGGGGGCGCGTCGCGTCCGCTTCGGGCGCGGCGGGGTCTGAGGGGGGCATCGCTCGCTTCGTCCGGATCGGCGCAGAGCAGCCCTCTAGCCCAACAGCGCAGCGCTGCGAAGAGGCGGCGGAGCGCGGGCGGCATTTCAGGCCGCCCGCCGGAACTGCGGGCCGAGGCGCGCGAGGCCGAGGGCGCGGCGCGGCGGCGGTCCGCACGCCTCCCATGCGTCGGGCGGGCCGGCCTTGTCGCGCAGCAGCTCCAACCGCCAGCGCGGCGCGCCCCCCGCGCGCGCCCAGCCGGGCAGGGGATCGACGCGCCAGCGCGTCTGCACCGCCGGCGCGGCGCCCCCGGTCGGCGTCAGGATCAGGCAGAGCGGCGGCGCGGGCGCGCGCGCGCCTCCCCGCATGCTCGCCTGCGCGGCCAGCGTCAGCCGCCGCACCGGGGTCAGCGCAGGGGGCGCGTCGGGTTCGAGCGCGACGAGGGGCGCCGCGCCGGAGCGCAACGCCTCCTCCGCCGCCCACAGCGCCTCGACGCCGCGCCGGCACTCCACCAATACGATCCGCCCGGGGTCGAAAAAGCCCGCCAGCCCGTCGGCGCAGGGCGCGCCTTCAGCCCAGGGCCCGCGGATCCAGATCACCGGCCCGGCGAGCCGCGCCGCCGCCATCGCCGCGAGGACCCGTCGCGACGGGCCGAACGCCTCATGCGCGCGCCCCAGCGCCAGATGCGGGCCGTCCGACGACAATGCGAGACGCCCTGTCGGATTCTGAGCCATCCGTCGGAGTCCCTTCGCAAAGAATCACTCTATGTTCTATATATATTCATAACATGATCCATAATTTCCCGCAAAGGGGGAGTTCTATCCGGAAGTGTTTTCGAAATGTTCGATCCGGCGCTTGGCGCGGGCAGTCGGAAACGACGACGACCCGGCGCAAGGCCGGGTCGCACTGAAATGTCGTCGGGCGGCGCGCATCTCCCCGTCGGGAGCGGCGCTTCAGATCAGGCGGCGTCGGCCAGTTCGGAGTCGGAGCCGTCGTTCAGCCGCAGCGCGCTGGAGACGCGCTCGCCGCGCCGCACGAAATCGGCGAGGCCCGCGACTGCGCGCTCGGTGGGGTCGATGCCCGCGCAGGACAGCACGAGCCGGCCATCCTTGCTGCGCGCCCAGCGCGTCACCGATTCGACCCCCGCGCCGGGGCCGATCTTCTTCTCGTCGCGCACGGCGTCGTCGAGCACCGCGAGCACCACGGCGCTGAACATCTTGCGGGCGCGTTCGCCCTGCGCATGCCCCCAGGCGAGGGCGTCCATTTCGTCGAACATCGAAAGCTCCACTCCCCGGCGACATCGCCCGTCGACGGCGGATTGCGTTGCGTGATCAGATTTGTTGAGGACTATATGCCGTCACATCAGCGTCATGTCATCCCATTTTCCGCAACCCTGCCATGCGTTGGGCGCAGGGCGCGGAACTCGGCGCGAGAGTTGAGCGGCGAATGCGCCCGCGCATTGCGCAGTTGGTGGCCGTTCCCGCGCCATCGGCGCGCGCGCCGGGCGCCATCTTCAGGCAATGGTTGTTTTTTACGCTCAAGGGCGGGAAATCGCCGCCTCGACGCTTGACGCCGGGCGGCTGCGTCGCTTTGCTCCACCCATGGCGCGCTGCGCTGCCTGGGGTACGAAACCCAAACCGCCCGCATGAGGCGGGCGACTGACAGGGAAAGAGCAACAGATGAAAGCAAGACACCTGATCGGCGCGGCGACCGCCGCCGGCCTGATCGCCGGCGCCGCGACGGCGGCGACGCTCGACGATGTGAAGGCGCGCGGACACGTCCAGTGCGGCGTTTCGACCGGCCTGCCCGGCTTCTCGTTCACCAAGGCCGACGGCGACTGGGACGGCTTCGACGTCGCCGTCTGCCGCGCCGTGGCGGCCGCAGTGTTCGGCGATGCGACCAAAGCGCGCTTCACTCCGGCGACGTCACAGGTCCGCTTCACGCTGCTCGCCTCGGGCGAGGTGGACATGCTGTCGCGCAACACGACCTGGACCTTTTCGCGCGACGTGGACCTCAAATTCGATTTCCTCGGCGTCAACTATTACGACGGTCAGGGCTTCATGGTGCCGAAGGCGCTCGCCCTGACCTCGGCCAAGGAGCTCGACGGCGCCACCGTCTGCATCCAGACCGGAACGACGACGGAGTTGAACCTCGCCGACTTCTTCCGCGCCAATAACATGTCCTACGATCCGGTGCCGGTCGCGGACGACAAGGAAGCGCAGCAGAAATATTTGTCCAACGCCTGCGACGTGTACACCACCGACGCGTCGGGCCTCGCCGCCGTCCGCGCCACCTTCGAGGCGCCGGGCGACCATGTCGTGCTGCCCGAAATCATCTCCAAGGAGCCGCTCGGTCCGCTGGTGCGTCACGGCGACAACGACTGGGGCGACATCGTGCGGTGGTCGCTCAACGCGATGATCGCGGCGGAAGAGCTCGGGATAACGTCGGCGAACGTCAAGGAACTCGCCGCCGCGCCCGGCGACAATCCCGAAATCAACCGTCTGCTCGGCACCGAGGGCTCCCTCGGCGCGATGATGGGTCTGCCGAACGACTGGGCCGTTCAGATAATCTCGCAGGTCGGCAATTACGGCGAGATGTTCGATGCGCATCTGGGTCCGGACACCGCCATCGGCCTCTCGCGCGGACTGAACGCGCAGTGGACCGACGGCGGCCTGCTCTACGCGCCGCCCTTCCGCTGAGACGACGACGGCGCGCCGGGACCCGGCGCGCCGCCCCGCCCTTCGGAGCATCGCCATGACCTTCGCCGCCGAGCCGCCGCGCCCGACGTTCCGCATCGACATGCTCTGGAACGACGCGCGCTATCGCTCGACCTTCATCCAGGCCGTCGCCCTGATGGTCGTGATGCTGGGGGTCGGATGGCTGACCAGCAATGTGGTCGAGAACCTCGCGGCGCTCGGCAAGGACTTCCGCTTCGGCTTCCTGTGGGAAACGGCCTCCTACGACATCAACCAGCGCCTCATCGACTACACGTCGCGCGACACGCACGCGCGCGCGGCGCTGGTGGGCATTCTCAACACGCTGCTCATCGCGGTTCTCGGCTGCGTCGCCGCCACGATCGTCGGCGTGCTCGCCGGCATTGCGCGCCTGTCGAAGAACTGGCTCGTCGCGAAGCTGATGACCGTCTATGTCGAGGGCTTCCGCAACGTCCCCGTGCTCATCTGGATCCTGATGATCGCGGCGGTGGTCAACGACACGCTCCCGCCCCCCAGCGCCTATCGCGGCGAGGAGACGGGCGCTTTCGTGATGACCAATCGCGGCTTCTACGCGCCTCGCCCGATCTGGGGCGACGGCTCGCTCGCCGTGGTGGTCGCGGCGCTGGCCGGGCTGATCGGCGCCATCCTGTTCCGACGCTGGGCCGCGGCGCGTCAGGCTGCGACGGGCGAACAGCTGCCCCGCGGCTGGATCACGTTGCTGATCGTGGCCCTGCCGCCGGTGCTGGCCTTCTTCGCGACGGGTCGCCCGATCGGGCTGGAATATCCCGAGCTGCGCGGCTTCAACTTCGTCGGCGGGATCATGATGCGCGACAGCCTGATCGCTCTGTGGCTCGCGCTCTCGCTCTACACCGGCGCCTTCATCGCCGAGATCGTGCGCGCGGGCATCCTGTCGGTCAGCCAGGGTCAGACCGAGGCCGCCTATGCGCTCGGGCTGCGGCCGAACCGGACGATGAACCTTGTGATCCTGCCGCAGGCGCTGCGGGTGATCATCCCGCCGCTGATCTCGCAGTTCCTCAACCTCACCAAGAACAGCTCGCTCGCCATCGCCGTGGGCTACATGGACGTGACCGGAACGCTCGGCGGCATCACGCTGAACCAGACCGGGCGCGAGATGGAGGCGATCCTGCTGCTGATGGCCTTCTACCTGACCGCCTCGTTGACGATCTCGAGCGCGATGAACTGGTACAATTCCCGCGTCAAGCTGGTGGAGCGCTGAGATGGCCCGCAGCGTCGCCTATGTCGCCGATCGCGTCCTGCCCGACGCGCCGCCGCCGAGCTCCTCCATCGGTCCGGTGCACTGGCTGCGCGAGAACCTGTTCTCGACGCCGCTGAACGCCGCGATGACGCTGCTGGGCCTCGGGCTCATCCTTTGGTTCGTCCCCGGCGTGATCCAGTGGGCGGTGCTGCACGCGGTGTGGAACGCCAGTTCTCTGAGCGAATGCCGCGAGATCATCACGGCTGCGCATGGCGAGGGCGCGCGGGGGGCCTGCCTCGCGGTGATCCGCGAGCGGTTCCCCCAGCTCATCTACGGGTTCTACCCGGTGGAGGAGCGCTGGCGCGTCAATGTGACGGCGATGGGGTTGATAGCGGCGCTCGTGCCGCTGCTCTACCCTGACATGCGAAACCTCGTCCGCATCGCCGCCGCAGTGGTGGGGGTGAAGCTGGTCTGGACGATTTGGGCGGTCGCCAGCGGCGCCGACGACGTGCTCTCGGCGCTCGGCCCGACGGCGATCGTCATGGCCGTCGCAGGCGGTCTCGCCTGGGTCTTCGGCGGGCCCGAGCACCGGCGCTGGTGGTTCCTGTATGCGAGCCTGTTCCCGGTGATCGCCTATTTTCTGCTCTGGGGGGGGATTCTCGGCCTTGAGCCCGTCACCTCGCGCCAGTTCGGCGGGTTCCTGCTCACCTTCGTGATCGGTGTGATCGGCATCGGCGCGTCGCTGCCGATCGGAATTCTGCTGGCGCTCGGCAGGCAGTCGAACCTCCTGTTCATCCGCACGCTCTGCGTGGGCTTCATCGAGTTCATTCGCGGCGTGCCGCTGATCACGTTGCTCTTCGTCGCCTCGACGCTGCTCAACTACTTCCTGCCGCCGGGTACGAACTTCGACCTGATCCTGCGCGTGCTGATCATGGTGACGCTGTTCGCCAGCGCCTATATGGCCGAGGTCATCCGCGGCGGACTCGCGGCGCTGCCCAAGGGCCAGTACGAGGCCGCGGACGCGATGGGGTTGACCTACTGGCAGTCGATGCGCCTCGTCATCCTGCCGCAGGCCCTCAAGATTTCGATTCCCGGGATCGTCAACACCTTCATCGGCCTGTTCAAGGACACCACGCTGGTCTCTGTCATCGGCCTGCTCGACCCCCTTGGGCTGACCAAGCCGATCCGCGCGGACACCAACTGGAACGGCATCGTCTGGGAGCTCTACGGCTTCGTCGCCGTGACCTTCTTCGTGTTCTGCTGGGGCATGTCCCGCTATTCCATGCAACTTGAGCGGCGCCTGCGCGCCGGCGACCGCCGCTGAGGAGAGACGCCATGGCAGACGCCGCGGACACCGTCGCCGAGACCCGCACCGTCGACCGCAGCCGGATGCGGATCTCCGACGAGATCGCCATCGAGATCGTCGGCATGAACAAGTGGTATGGCGAGTTCCACGTCCTCAAGGACATCAACCTCACCGTCTACAAGGGCGAGCGGATCGTGATCTGCGGCCCTTCGGGCTCAGGCAAGTCGACGCTGATCCGCTGCATCAACCGGCTGGAGGAGCATCAGGCCGGGCAGATCATCGTGGACGGGATCGAGCTGACGTCGGATCTCAAGAAGGTGGACGAAATCCGCCGCGAAGTCGGCATGGTGTTCCAGCACTTCAACCTGTTTCCGCATCTGACGATTCTCGAGAACTGCACGCTGGCGCCGATCTGGGTGCGCAAGACGCCCAAGAAGGAAGCCGAGGAGATCGCGATGCACTACCTTACCCGGGTGAAGATCCCCGAACAGGCGCACAAATACCCCGGGCAGCTGTCGGGCGGCCAGCAGCAGCGCGTCGCCATCGCGCGTTCGCTCTGCATGAAGCCCAACATCATGCTGTTCGACGAGCCGACCTCCGCGCTCGACCCCGAGATGATCAAGGAAGTGCTGGACACGATGATCGGGCTGGCGGAAGAAGGCATGACGATGCTCTGCGTGACGCATGAGATGGGGTTCGCGCGACAGGTGGCCAATCGGGTGATCTTCATGGATCGCGGTCAGATCGTGGAGCAGAACGAGCCGGAAGAGTTCTTCAACAACCCGCGCAGCGACCGCACCAAGCTGTTCCTGAGCCAGATTCTCGGACACTGACATGACGACACATCGCGGGCTCGCGGCGATGCTCGCCGCAACCCTGACGCTCGGGGCCTGCGCGACGCCGCCGCCGGACAGCGCCGAGGCGGTCCCCGCCGAGACGACGCCGCTGGTCTTCTATACGGCGGGCCCCGGCGACGTGATGCTCGTCGCCGACCCCTGCGCCGCGGAAACCTGCGCCGCCGCTGCAGGCGCGCCGCTCCCGGGCATGACCGAACTCGTCTATCTCGGGATGCGCAGCCCGACCGAGGCGGTGTTTATGCGGCGGCAGGTCGCAATCCATCCCGGCCCTCTGAAGCCGACCGAGATCCCCGGTCTCATGGTGCCCGACCGGGCGGAGACCCCGACGGGCGAGGGCGCCTTCATCCCCCGCGTCGCGACGCGGTTGCCCGACGGCGCCGAGGAGATCGTGATGGACCCGGTCGCCGGCGTGCAACTCGGCGCCGATCATGTGGTCGTCGACATCTCCGCCGTGACCCCGGGCAGGATCGTCTATGTGATCGACGAGGTCTGAGCGCTCAGACCAGCTCGCGCGGGATGGCGAAGGCGTGGAAACGCGCCGCGCCGAACGCCACGTCCGACCAGCGGTCGACGTCGAAATCCATCACGGCGCAGGCCGCAGTCGGGAATTTCTGGAACGCGCGCGCGCAACCCGGCGGCGTGTCGATGCTCGCGAGCTTGCGCGCGAACGCGCCGATGCCGGGTTGGTGGCCGACGATGGCCACCGTCCCGGCGCTATCGGGGGCCGCGCGCAGCAGGCGCAGCAGCGTCTCGGGGTCGGCGTGATAGAGGTCGCGCAGGATCTGCGGCGGGGGCGATTGCGGCAGCATCGGTTGCGCAGCGCGCCATGTCTCGATGGTGCGCGCGCTTGACGAACAGAGCACAGCGTCGGGGAGATAGCCGCGCCACGCCAGCCACGCGCCCATCAGCGGCGCGGCCAGTTGGCCGCGCTGGGTGAGCGGGCGGTCATGATCGGCGAGGTCGGGATCCGCCCAGCAGGATTTGGCGTGGCGGAACAGAATCAAACGGCGCATGAGCGACATACCGCAGAGTTGTCGCAGTTTCGTCAAGCAGTTGTCGTTGTTGGCGCCGCGGCGATCAGCGGCGTGCGAATTGCGCGAGCGCCTCGGCTTCGCGCGCGGGCCGATCGGAGAATCCCGCGCTGACGCCCCTCAGCAACGCCTCCCCCAGGCTCTGCGCGTCAGGCGCCGACAGCGCGCCGAGCGACAGGCGGCCGCCGGCGCGCGCCACGTCGACCTCCGCGCGCCACGTGGTCGGGCGACGCTGCGGCCCGGAGAACTGTCCGATCACGACGCTCACGATCTCGCCGGAGCGCGCGTCGACATAGTCGAATGCGACTTCGCCCCGGTCGTACATGCGCGAGAGAAGTGCGATGCGCGTCGGGACGGACAGGGACGCCAGCTCCCGCCCGGCGAGCGCGACATGGCCTCCCGTCGCGCAGACAAGGCCGGAGATGGCGCAGAGCGACGCTTCGACCGCGCTGATGTCGGCGGGATCGTCGATCGGTGACAGCCGGGCGGTCGGAAATGCGATCACAGTCATGCGCGGCAAAATAGCGCAGCTTGTCCGAGTCGGACAGGCGTCGTCTCAAAAGCCGCGCATTTTCCTCAGCATGCGCGCGTGAAAGCGGGCGCGGCTTTCGGGGGTGCTGTCGTCCATCCGGTAGTGGGCCAGATAGAGGGTCCGGCACCTCGGCGCGAGCAGCGCACGGCAACCGCGCAGCATCAGGTTGCGCCCCGGCGCGCCCATCAGCTGCGTGAGCCACCAGCTCGCCCCGCAGGTCGTGACGACGCCGATCTTGCGGATGTGGGTGAGGGCGGGGCGGATCGGCTTCTCCGGCTCCAGCGTAAAGGCGACGCCGGGCAGCCAGACGCGGTCGAGCCAGCCCTTCAGCATCGCCGGGAGCCCGTACCACCAGGTCGGATAGACAAAGAGCAGCGCCTCCGCCCAGCGCAGCGCCGCCACATGCGCCGCGACCGGGTCGACGTTGCGGCTCTGATCCTCGTAAGCGCGCCAGTCCGCGCG
>NZ_DAIQNN010000100.1:0-9050 GCF_036788415.1 Rubrimonas sp.
CCTGGTCCGACATCGGCGACTGGCGCGAAATCTGGAACCAGTCGCCCAAGGACGCGGCCGGCAACGCGCTCGAGGGCGCGGCGGTGGCGCGCGACGCCTCGGGCAATTACGTCCGCGCCGACGGACGGCTGGTCTGCGCGCTCGGCGTGGAGGGGCTCGCCATCGTCGACACGCCCGATGCGGTGCTGGTGGCGCCGCTCGCGCGCGCGCAGGAGGTGAAGGGCCTCGTCGCCGCGCTCGCCGCCGAAGGCCGGCGCGAGGCGACCGAGCCCGCGCGCGTGCACCGGCCCTGGGGCTGGTACCAGACCATGGATCTCGGCGAGCGGTTCCGCGTCAAGCGCATCCAGGTCGCGCCCGGCAAGAAGCTCTCGCTGCAGAAGCATCACCACCGCGCCGAGCACTGGGTGGTGGTGCGGGGCACGGCGGAAGTCACCCGCGACGACGAGACGCTGCTGGTGCGCGAGAACGAATCGGTCTATCTCCCACTCGGCTGCGTGCACCGGCTCGCCAATCCGGGCCGCATTCCGGTCGAGATCATCGAGGTCCAGACTGGGGCCTATCTCGAAGAGGACGACATCGTGCGCCTCCAGGACGATTTCGGTCGCGGATGAACCGCGCCGTCGCCACCCTCCCGCGCGTCGTCCACCGCCGTCTGGCGCGCGCATCCCAAACGAAGCGGCGCGCGGCGCCGGGAGCCTGACGATGATCGAGACCTATCGCGCGATCTTCGACCTGCTGGACCGCCGCGAGAGACGCCGCTTCGTACTGGTGATGGCGCTGATCCTCGTGATGGGCGTGGTCGAGGCCGCCGGCGTCGCCTCGATCCTGCCTTTCCTCGCGGTGCTCGCGAATCCCTCTGTGATCGAGACAAACGCACTGCTCGCGCGCGCTTACGCGCTCGGCGGCTTCGAGAGCGTCGAGCGCTTCCTGATGGCGCTCGGCATGCTCGTCTTCGTGATCGTGCTCGGCACGCAGGGCGTGCGCGCGCTGACGCTCTTCGCCGTCGTGCGCTACGCGCAAATGCGCAACTTCAGCTTCAGCCGACGACTGCTCAGCGGCTATCTCGCGCAGCCCTACGCGTGGTTCCTTAACCGGCACACCGCAGAGCTCGGCAAGACCGTGCTCTCTGAGGTCGACCTGGTCGTCGGCGGCGCGGTGCTGCCGGCGATGCGCATCGTCGCCTACGGCGTGGTGACGCTGTGCCTGACCGCACTCATCTTCATCGCCGACCCGGTTGTGGCGCTGAGCGCCGCGGGGCTGATCGGCGGGGCCTATTTCGCGATCTTCTCGATCGTGCGCCGGGTCCTGAACCGGCTCGGTGAGGAGCGCGTGGTCGCGAATCGCTCGCGGTTCAAGATGGCCAGCGAGTCTTTGGGCGGCATAAAGGACGTGAAGGTACTCGGGCTCGAGTCCGTCTACGCCGAGCGATTCCGCGCGCCGGCCCGCCGATTCGCCCTGACGCTTGCGCTCGGCGCGGTGATCGGCGAGCTACCCCGACACGTGATGGAGGCGCTGCTCTTCGGCGCGATGATCCTGCTGATCCTCGCGATGATGGCGACTCGACCGGGCGGCTTCCAGGAGATCCTGCCGCTGCTCGGGCTCTACGCCTTCGCCGGGGCGCGGCTCTTCCCGGCGATGCAACAACTCTATTACTCGACCACGCTGTTGCGCTTCAACCGACCGGCGCTGATGTCGCTGCATGCCGACATGATGGCGGTGACGAACGTTGCGCCTCCGCCGGTTCCGGTCGCGCCACTGCCGCTTGAGAAGCTGCTCGAACTTCGCGGCGTCGTCTACGCCTATCCGAACACGACGAGAAAGGCGCTCGACGGGTTCGACCTCGCGATCCGTGCGCGCACCACTATCGGGCTCGTCGGCGGCAGCGGCGCGGGCAAGACCACCGCCGTCGATGTGCTCCTCGGGCTCCTGCCGCCGCAGGAAGGCCGCATGCTGGTCGACGGCGTCGAGATCGGTCCCAACAATGTCGCCGCCTGGCGACGCTCGGTCGGCTATGTGCCGCAGCAGATCTTCCTGACCGACGACACGGTCGCTGCGAACATCGCCTTCGGCGTCCCGCCCGAGGCGATCGACATGGCGGCGCTTGAGCGCGCGGCGCGCATAGCCGAACTGCACGACTTCGTCACGGGCTCGATGTCGGAGGGCTACGCGACCTTGGTCGGCGAGCGCGGCGTGCGGCTCTCGGGCGGACAGCGCCAGCGCATCGGCATCGCCCGCGCGCTCTACCACGATCCGAGCGTGCTGATCATGGACGAGGCGACCTCGGCGCTCGACACGCTGACCGAGCGGGCGGTGATGGACGCCGTCCACAACATCGGCCACGCCAAGACGATCGTGCTGATCGCCCATCGGCTCAGCACCGTGCGCGCCTGCGACATGATCTTCCTGCTCGAGAACGGCCGCGTCGCCGCGCAGGGAACCTATGACGAGCTGGTGCAGCGCTCCGAACGCTTCCGCGCGATGGCGGGCGCGGGCGAGACCGGGCAGTGAGAGCGACGCCGCAGACGCGCCCGCACCGGGCGCGCGGCTCAGCCGGCGAGCTACGTCAGATGCCGACCCTAGCCGGTCTCGAGCAGCGGCGCCGCCAGACACTGAACCGCCCCGGCTTTACCGGAGGGCGATCGCTTCAACGGTCGGGCGGCTTGGTCGATGGCGCTGCGATCGGGGTGGTCGGCCTCCTCGGCTTCGGCAGGCGGGATGTAGCCGATGGGGGCGAGCAGGCGGCGGTTGCCGCACCAGTCTATCCGTTTCAGCGTCCGCCACTCGACGTCGCGCAGAGGCCGCCGTCTCGCCAGACATAGAAGTAGCGCTGGACGATCGAGGCCGGTGGGAAGTCCTTCGGCGGCATCCGCCACTGGCAGCCGGTCGACGCGAGGTGCGGGATCGCGTTCGCCACCTCGCGCAGGTCGACCTCTCGCGGGCGTCCGACGCGCATGATCGCGCCGGGCGGCGTCGGTCCCGGGAATGTGCGGCTCCGTCGAGCTTCGCAACCCGACGGAATCACAAGCCCTTGACGCCGCTCAGCTCTCTCCCGGCCAGGCTCTCAGGCCGTCCTCGGGCGCGTTCCGTAACGCTGGATGCTTCTGCGGACCATCGACGAGCCCCAATACTCGTAACGCGACATGACCGCGAGATTGGCCCGGGTCATCACCAGGACGACGGTCGACGCGCCCGCGCGGTGCAACTCGTCGACGGCCTCCTGCACGGCGCCCACGGGCGTCCGCTCCCATGCGAAGACCAGCACGACCGCGTCGACCGACCGCGCCAGTTCGAGCGCGTCGGCCGCGACGAGCACCGGAGGCGCGCTGATCGCTACAGCGTCGTAGCGTCCGTGAAGCGCGGCGATCGTCGCCGCCGCGTCCTGACCCTGACGCGCACCCGCGAAAGCCTCTTCGCCGCGATAAACCATGTCCACGCCGGCAGGCGTGGGCGTGGCGGGCCCTTCCTTTCCCGAGCTGAGACGCTGGAAAGGCGACACCCGGCCCGGATCAACGTCGAACACGACCGTGCGCCGGCCCTGGTTTGCGAAACCGACCGCGAGGCGCAGACAGACATCCTCGGCTTGCTCGTCGGCGAGGCACGACACGACGAGGAAGGTCTTCGGTCCGTCCCCATCCTCGTCGAAAGGCGGACGCAGAGCGGAGATGATCCGTCGCGCCGCCTGCGTCGCTTCTAGGCGAGGCTCGATCCAGCGCTTCGCCGCGGGGCGGGTATCCTTCGGAAACACCGCGATCACCGGATAACCGGTTCTCTGCGACGCCGCGCTCGGCGTCTTGAAGACGTCGCGCCTTGCGTCGCGCATCAGAACGCCCACCGTCGCGAGCGCCCCGCCCAAAACGATGGCGATGGCCGTGAGCAACGTGCGCTTCGGCGCGGCCGGACTGTCGGGCTCATCGGCGTAGGAGATGATGCGCCCGTCGGGCTGCTGGAAGTCGCCGAGCTCCCGCGCCTCGGTCAGCCGCAGGAGGAAGCGCTCGTAGACCGCCTGGTTTGCGCCGAGGTCGCGCTCAAGTGTGGCGATCTGGGCCATCGCGCTGAACTGCGAGTCGGTGTCGAACTCGATCTCGATGAGGCGCTGGGTCAGATCTTCGCGCTTCTGCTCGGCGATCTGGGCGAGGGCTCGAAGTCCGATGGAGATCTCCCGCGCCTCGTTCCGGATCGCGTCCTCGATTATGGCCAGCGAGCCGTCGATCCGGCGCATCTCGGCTAAGCCCCCGTTCGCCTCGCCGACCGTCTGGCGCTGCGCGAGGGCGTCGTCGCGTCGCCGGACGAGGGCGTTCAGCTTTTCCGACGTCGCGATCAGGTTCGCGGCGGCGAAATTGTTCTGGGCGACGAGTTTGTTGAACTGCTCCGCCCGCGACACGGTCTGGTTCGCCTCGATCGTGGCGCGCACGAGTTCCGCGTTGATCTGGGCGACCTGCTCGTCGAGCGTGCTCGGGGACAGCAGGCCCTCCGCGCTCAGCTCCACGCGGCGCGCCTGAAGGCGGTTCTGGACCTCCTCGGTCTTCTCGCGCAGCTCCTGTTCGCGTCTGGCGAGCCAAGCCGTCGCGCGGTCGTTCTCCGCCCGTTTCTGAGCGACCTGCGCATCCAGATATTCGCCAGCCACGGCGTTCGCGATGGCGGCGGCGAGCTGCGGGTCCCGAGCCATCGCAGTCACCGTGACGATGAGCGACAGCCCATTCTGCTCGGCTGTGACGTTTTCGGCGAGATTGGCTGCGGCGACCAGAACAGGGTCGGGCTCCGGTCCCTCGGCGCTGCCGCGGCCCATCAGCGCTCCGATAGCGCCACGCAAACCCGAGATCAGGCCGCCCTGCGGCTCCAGCGCCGGGTTGAATTCGGGAATGGCGGCGAGGTCGAGTTTCTCCGACACGCGCCGCAGGATAGGCGCCGATCTGATGATCTGGATTTCGCTGAGGATGCGGGGGTCGTTGAACACCGCGTCAGCGACGACGTTGTCGATGTTGATCACCTCCCCCAGGCTGGCGCCGAGAAGTATCTGGGTCTGCGCGCGGTATTGCGAGGGTGTCTGCACCAGCATGATCGCCGCAAGCACCCCCGACAGCAGGGCCAGCGCCGCGATGACGAATTTGTTTCGCCAAACGGTCACTGCGAGCGCGCCGAAATCCAGCAGAGACAGCGCGGGCTCACGGATGCCCTCGCTTCCCAAGGCGGGAGACAGAGGGGAAGATAATCTTTTCATGGCGTTAACTCACGCTCTGCAACGGCGGATACATTCGCCGCGACCGCTGTGCGTCTATATCACCGCCCGAGCTAAGTCGCCATGCTGGAGTTCCTTTCGCCACGATCGAGCGGCGGAAGACGCTTCCGGGGGGCATGTTCCAACCGGTTCTCCAATCGCTTGTTCTCTACCGCGCGGCTGAAGAATTCGATCGGCGGGAGCGTTTTCCCGTTGGGCGGCGGCTGTCCCAGCGGCCACCCCTTGACGTGGCGGCGGCCCCGCCCCTTTCTCAGGCCGCCAGCGAATTGGGCGACCAAGCGAAATTGTTGGCCGCTACAGCGAGAGTGAAGCGGGCGCGGACGCGGTCATCTGCTCCATCAACTGCCTTTCGAAGCGCGCCGAGAACAGGATCTGGATCAGGCTGGCGCGCATCAGCCGCCCGGTCGGGATCACGGGGCGACTCTCGGACGCGCAGAGCCGGGCGACCTCGGCGTCGAGGCTGACCAGCGCGTCGTTGACGATCCGTTTCACCTGCCGCAGCGGGTGATGCGCCGGGATGCGATCCTCGATGTCGACATGGCTGAACGGCGACCCGCTGATCTTGTCCGTCCCGCGCATTGTCTTCCCCCACAGCCGCTCCAGGGGGAAGCTCGTTCTTCAAACCGCGTCGAGGGCCGGGCGCTTCAGCGGCCTGCTAGACGTACCGTCTCATGCGAAAACGCTGGCTCATGCCCAGCACGAAGCCCACGCCGTGGGCGATGTCGCAGAGGCTGTCGACCAGGCCGGGGCCGCCTGGCACGACCGCCATAGGAAGCGTGACGAGCCCGCGGAGGCAATAGCGCGCGCCCCGGTAGGCGCAAACGAGAACCGCCCTCTCGGGGCTGCGGCTACCGCGCACGATGGCATAGCCGGTGGTTCCAAGGCGCCATGCCCGCATCACCGTCCAGCGGATCGACAGCCGCTCGGGCGTGACCGGCTCGCGCACGATCGCCTCCGACGCCCAGACGATGACGCCGCCGCGAGCGTGGAAGCGCAGGAAGAACTCCTTGTCGCTGCCGCCGGAAGTGAACGCCTCATTGAAGCGCAGACCATGGCTCGTCACGAAGCGCGTGGCGAAGATCACGTTGTTGGAAGCGGCCCAGTCGACGCGCGCGCGCGGCGGCTCGCGACGCGCCTGATAGATCCGGGCCCGGCTCAGCCAGGGCGGGGCGTCTTCCGAGAACACCGGGAGCTGCGGCCCTGCGACGGCGTCCGCCCCGCTTTCCCGCAGCGCGGCGACGATCTCAAGAAGCCAGTCCGGATCAGGGGCGGCATCATCGTCGATGAAGGCGAGGTGGTCGAAGCCGTGCGCGGCGGCGTGGTCGAGGGCGCGATTGCGGCCGAAGGGAATGCCGCGCCGCGCCTCGGCGATCACTGTCGTCGGCGTGCGGAGCGTCGCAGCGACGTTTCTCACCGTCACGTCCGGCTCGCGAACGCCGTTGTGCACGATGACAAGGGCGAGAGACACGCCCGCAACCGGCTCGAGCCTGTCGACGGCCTTGACGCAGGTCTTCAGAGTCTCGCTGCGCGCGCCCGTGGTCAGAACGGCAAGACAGACCCTCATGACGCCAACTCACACTGCATCGTTAAAGATGTCGCCGTTGGACAGGAGCGTTGGATCGAGCAGTCCGCTCAACCTATGCATGTATCTAAGGGACCTCCCACGGCAGTCAACCGCGGCTCTCTGCGCGATCTGGTCCCCGACGATCACATTCTCGCGCGCATCGACGGGTTTCTCGACCTCAGCTGGCAGCATGACGAGGTGGCGGAGGCCTATGCGCCCGATCATGTGCTTTGTGGCGATCAAGACCATAGTGACCCAAGGCCGAGCGACGGCGTTTAGAACACGCCAACGCCTGGTCCGCCAGCACGCGCGGCTCATCAACGCGGCTCGCGGGGGCAGGCGCTCGGTGTGGCGGATGGAGAGGCGCCGGGACCCGCGGTCGCCGTGATGGATCAGCCCGACGCCCTTCGCAGGTCTGCGGGCGTGCGGCGCCTGCTCCATCGCGTCGAGCACGAAGCTCGTCTCGGCGGCGCGCGACATACGCCAGCCGACGATGGGACGGACGACGCCGATCCCTTCGCAGCCCAGCCGCCGCCGAATCTTGCGAACCCCGTAGACGCCGAATTCCTCCGCCCAGACGCGGGGGGTCTCTCCACGGAGAACGGCGTCGCAGCGCATGGCGGCGGCGCTTTCGCGGGATCGGCGCGGCGGTCGCCTCGATCGCCACGGGGGTCGCGGGGCGCAGCCCGCGCAGGAAGTCGCCGCACTGGCGGGCGCGCGCAGCTCGCGACGCCCGCGCCATGTTCGCGCGCGAGATTCATGCCGTCGATCAGAATGCGCACGCGCCGCTCCCTCGTCCTCGCCGGCGCTTCCTTTCGCAGCTCGTCGCCGACGTGGCAAGCGCGCGGCGGTTGGCGCCGCCCGCACCTGACGCTCAGGCGTCGGTCCCGAAGATGCGCGTGGCGCGGAGGCCGGACGTCCTGATCCAAATCGTCGTAGGCTTGCCGGGTCAGTTCACGGGCTGATGCGCGCAAGCCATGGCGAGTTTCCTGCGACGCCCCGGCGTCGCGACGGGCGTGGCCGGCGTAGGCCGACTCGAGGAGGCGGGTCGGGCGGTCAGCCGCCGGCGCGCGCCCGTTCGGCGGTCGGCGACGGCGCGTCTTCGAGGCGGTCGATCTCGAACGGGTCGTGGATCGCATGGGCCACGGGACCCTCGGCGGTCCGACATTCGAGCAGTTCGTCCGGCGCGCGATAAAGATCGCGCAGACCGGGAAGCGTGGCGAGCGCGAAGACGATCACGGGGCCGCCGAGCCAGAAGGCGAGGACCGGCGCGAGCGCGCCGTCGGCGCTGAACGCGATCGCGGCTGCGGCGGCTGCCGACAGGGCATAGCTCGTGAGGAGAAGTTTCAGCGGCGCCATGTTCATGGGCAGACTGTGCCGCTGAAAGCGTCACCAAAAGGTAAACCTCAATAGGCGGATTTCTGGAAGAAGACCACGAGCGCCGTCATCACGAGGATCCTCAGGTCGAGAAACAGCGACCAATTCTCCGCGTAGTAGATGTCGTGCTGGATGCGCGCCTCCATCAGCTCGAGCGCCTCGGTCTCGCCGCGCAGGCCGTTCACCTGCGCCCAGCCGGTGATGCCGGGCTTGACGCGGTGGCGCGCGAAGTAGCCGCGGATCTGCGCGCCGTACTCCTCGTTGTGGCTGAGCGCATGCGGGCGCGGGCCCACCAGCGACATGGTTCCGTCGAGCACGTTCAGCAGCTGCGGCAACTCGTCGAGGCTCGTGGCCCGGATGAAGCGCCCGACCCGCGTGACGCGAGGGTCGCCCTTCGTCGCCTGCTTGACCACTGTCTCAGGCGTTTCGCGGTGGTACATCGAACGGAACTTGTAGATCGAGAACGGCTTGTTGTTAAAGCCAAGCCTTTGTTGCATGAAAAAAACGGGCCCAGGAGAGTCAATCTTGATAGCGATTGCGATAAAAATCAGAAAAGGCGCAAGCAAAAGCAGTATCAAGCTCGTCAGGATGTAATCTTCGAGGGTCTTGAGCGCATAGCTCCAGCCTGAGATGGGCTTCTGGACCACCTCGAACATCGGCAAAGAGGAGAATTGCGCGGCGACAGGGCGGAAAGCGAGTTCGTAACCGATGAGATCGGAGCTGAGATAGACGTTGACGGGCAGCTCCTTGAGCTTCTCGATCGTCGCCGTGACGTTGCGATTGGCGTTCCACGGCATGGCCACGACGACGTCGTCGATCTTCTGGCGGCGCGCATAGGAGAGCAGGTCGTCGAGCCCGCCGAGCACCGGCTGA
>NZ_DAIQNN010000101.1:0-8936 GCF_036788415.1 Rubrimonas sp.
TCGAAGTTCTTGTAGACGCGGTGGCCGAAGCCCATCAGGCGGAACGGGTCGTCCTTGTCCTTGGCGCGCTTGATGTATTCGGGGATGCGGTCGACCGTGCCGATCTCCCGCAGCATCTTGAGGCAGGCCTCGTTGGCGCCGCCATGCGCGGGCCCCCAAAGGCAAGCGACGCCCGCCGCGATGCAGGCGAAGGGATTGGCCTCGGACGAGCCCGCCAGCCGTACTGTCGAGGTCGAGGCGTTCTGCTCGTGATCGGCATGCAGCGTGAAGATGCGGTCCATCGCCCGGCTGAGGATCGGGTCGACCACATACTCCTCGCACGGCGTCGCAAAGCACATGTGCAGGAAGTTCGCCGCGTAGTCGAGTTCGTTGCGCGGATAGATGAAGGGTTGACCGGTCGAATACTTGAAGGCCCAGGAGCAGATCGTCGGCAGCTTGGCGATCATCCGCACCGAGGCGACTTCGCGCTGCCACGGATCGGTGATGTCGGTGCTGTCATGGTAGAAGGCCGACATCGCGCCGACCACGCCGCAGACCACCGCCATCGGATGGGCGTCGCGCCGGAAGCCGCGGAAGAAGTTCACCATCTGCTCGTGCAGCATGGTGTGGCGGGTGACGCGGTTCTCGAAATCCTCGAGCTGCGACGCTGTCGGCAGTTCTCCGTAGAGCAGCAGGTAGCAGACTTCGAGATAATGGCTCTTCTCGGCCAGCTGGTCGATCGGATAGCCGCGATAGAGCAGCTCGCCCTTGTCGCCGTCGATATAGGTGATCGCCGAGGAGCAGGCCGCCGTCGAGGTGAAGCCGGGATCGTAGGTGAACATGCCGGTCGCCGCGTAGAGCTTGCGGATGTCGACCACATCCGGCCCCACCGATCCGGAAATCACCGGGAGATCGACGGTCTTGTCGCCATATGTCAGCGTCGCGAAACGGTTCTGAGCGCCGTCAGCCATGCGCAACCCCCTGTTGTCGGGCCGCGTTGGCGCGGCCGGTGTCATGGGCCTCGCAAGATGGCGCGAGGCGGAACGTCAGCTCGCCTGATCGGCGATGCGCGCCAGCGTCTCGGAGGGGCCGAGCGTCTCCATGACCTCGAAAACCCCGGGAGAGACGGCGCGGCCGGTCAGCGCCGCCCGGAGCGGCTGCGCGACTTTCCCGAGCTTCATGTCGCGAGCTTCGGCGAAGTTGCGCACAACCTCTTCGAGTGCTGCGCTGCGCCAATCGCTAGCATCGCGCAGGACAGGGGTCAATTTGGCGAGGATGTCGCGGGCCGGGGCGTCGAGCAGCTTCGCCGCCTTCTCGTCGAAGTCGAGCGGCCGCTGCGCGAAAATATAGTAAGCGTTGTCAAGAAGTTCGATGAGCGTCTTGGCTCGGACTTTCAGGCCGGGCATCGCCTGGAGCAGCGTCGCCCGCGTCGCTTCGTCCAGTTGCGGCTTTTGCTGCGCCGCAAGAAGGGCGTCGATCTCGGCGAGCAGCGCGGAGTCGTCGGCGTCGCGCATGTGCCGGCCGTTGAGATCGGCGAGCTTGGCGAAATCGAAGCGCGCGGGGGCCCGCCCGACGCCGGACAGGTCGAACCATTCCGTCGCCTGTTCGGTCGAGAAATACTCGTCGTCGCCATGCCCCCAGCCGAGCCGCGCGAGATAGTTGCGCATCGCCGCCGGCAGATAGCCCATGTCGCGATAGGCCTCGACGCCGAGCGCGCCGTGGCGCTTGCTGAGCTTCGCGCCGTCCGGCCCGTGGATCAGCGGGATATGCGCGAAGACCGGCGTCTCCCAGCCCATCGCGGCGTAGATCAGGCTCTGGCGCGCGGCGTTGGTCAGGTGGTCGTCGCCGCGGATGACATGCGTCACGCCCATGTCCTGGTCGTCCACCACCACGGCGTGCATGTAGGTCGGCGCGCCGTCGGAGCGAACGAGGATCAGGTCGTCGAGCTGGTCGTTGGACCAGCGCACCGTCCCCTGCACGGCGTCCTCCACGGTCGTCTCGCCGTCGCGCGGGGCCTTGAGGCGGATGACGAAGGGCGCGCCTTCGGGGGCGTCGGCGGGGTCGCGGTCGCGCCACGGGCTGTCGAAGCGCTGCGGGCGCTTCTCGGCGACGGCCTGGGCGCGGGCGGCGTCGACCTCCTCCTTGGTGGCGTAGCAGCGATAGGCGCCGCCGCGCGCGATCATCGCGTCGGCGACTTCGCGATGGCGCTCGGCGCGCGCGAACTGGCTGATCGCCTCGCCGTCCCAGTCGAGCCCCAGCCAGCGCAGCCCGGCGAAGATCGCCTCGGTGGCCTCGGGGGTCGAGCGGGCGCGGTCGGTGTCCTCGATGCGCAGCAGGAACTTGCCGCCGCGCCCCCGGGCGTAGAGCCAGTTGAAGAGCGCGGTGCGCGCGCCGCCGATGTGCAGATAGCCAGTCGGCGACGGGGCGAAGCGGGTGACGATGCGGTCGGTCTGGGTCATGGTGGCGCGCGGTCCGGATGCGAGGGCGTCGGCCGCAGCCGGCGCGGCGCATGCGCTGGGCTTATGACGAAGCGGGGCGGGGAGAACAAGCCGGTTGCGCGACGGGCTCGGGGAGGCGCCGGGGACGATGGCGACGCGCGCGGCGCTGTGGGCGCCCGATCCGCGCCGCGCCGCGCTCTGGGCCCCGGTGGCCTTCGGGGCGGGCGTCCAGGCCTATTTCCTGATGACCGTCGAGCCGCCGCTCTGGAGTCTCGCCGCATCGGTCGGACTCGCTGTGGCGCTGTTCTGGACGGCGGCGCGGGCCGGGCTGGCGCTTCGCGTGGCCACTGTCGGGTTCGCGCTGGCGGCGCTCGGCTTCGGGGCGGCGACGCTGCGGGCGCATATGGTCGCAGCGCCGGTGCTGTCCGCCGAGATCGAGGCGGTGGTCGAAGGGCGGATCGCCGCCGTCGACCAGTCGCGCGCCGGGCTGCCCCGCCTGCTTCTCGAGGAGGTCCGCATCTACGGCCTCGCCGCCGAGGCGACGCCGGCGCGGGTGCGCGTCGCGTTGCGATCGGCGCGCTATGCGGAGGGGTTTCGCCCCGGCGACCGCGTCTCGACGCGCGCGCGGCTGGGGCCTCCGGGCGGGCCGGTCGAGCCGCGCGCGTTCGACTTCCGCCGCGCCGCATGGTTCGACCGGCTCGGCGCGGTGGGCCTCGCGAGCGGCCCGCCGGCGCTGATCGCGCGGGCCGAGGGGCCCACATTGGCGGGCCTGCGCTTCGACCTCGGCGCGGCGCTGCGGGCGCGGCTGCCGGGCGAGGCGGGGGCTTTCGCGGCGGCGCTGGCGGTCGGGGATCGCTCCGGCCTGCCGCCCGACGCGCTCGAGGCGCTGCGGACGGCCAATCTGGCGCATCTGCTGGCGATCTCGGGGCTGCATATGAGCATCGTCTGCGGTCTCGCGTTCTTCACGCTGAGGCTGGGGCTCGCAGCGGCCCCCGGCGTGGCGCTGCGGGCGCCGATCAAGAAGATCGCGGCCGTCGGGGCGCTGGCGGCGGGGGCCGGGTATCTCGCGCTGTCGGGGGCCTCGGTGGCGACCGAGCGCGCCTTCGTCATGGTCGCCGTCGCGCTCGTCGCGGTGCTGGCGGACCGGCCGGCGGTCAGCCTCCGGGCGCTGGCGCTGGCGGCGCTGCTGGTGCTCGCGCGCGCGCCGGAGAGCCTCGGCGAAGCGGGGTTCCAGATGTCCTTCGCCGCCACGCTGGCGCTGGTCGCGGTCTATGAGGGCGCGCGGACCCATGGGTGGTTCGCGCGGCGGCGCGGTCTTGCGCGGCGGATCGGGCTCTGGGCGGCGGCGCTCGTCCTCACGAGCGTCGTCGCCGGGGCGGCGACCGCGCCCTTCGCCGCCTATCACTTCAACCGCGTGTCGCAGCTGGGGCTCGCCGCCAATCTGGCGGCGACCCCGTTTCTCGGGCTCGTCGTGGCGCCGGCGTTGTGCGCGGCGGCGGTGGCGGCGCCGTTCGGGCTCGAAGGCGCGCCGCTGCGGGCCGCCGGGATCGGGATCGAATGGATGCTCGGCGTGGCGCGGTGGATCGCGGACATTCCCGGGGCCGCCCGTCCCGTCGCAGCGGCCCCGGCGGCGACGCTGTGGCTGGTCGTGCTCGGCGGGCTGGTCCTGTGTCTGTCGCGACCACGAGTGTTTCGGGCGGCGGGCGCCGCCACCGTCGGCGCGGGGCTCGCGCTCTGGCTCGCCGCGGGGCCGCGGCCCGATGCGCTGATCGCGCCCGGCGGGGCCCCTGTCGGGGTTGCTACCGCCACGGGGCGGGCGCTGGCGGGCGCTGAGAGGAGCGTCTTCGCCGCCGAGACCTGGCTGCGCCGCGACGGCGACGCTGCGACGTGGCGCGAAGGCGCGGCGCGTCCGGGCTTCGCGGCGGAGGGCGCATGGCGGCGCGCCGCGCTGCGCGACGGCACGACGCTGCATCTGAATCTCGGCCGCCGCCCGGACGCGCGCGGCGCCGTCGCGCGGTGCGCCGGCGGCGGGGTCGTGATCACCCCGGATTTCGACTGGCGCGTCCCCGATGAGGACGGCGCGCCGGCCTGTGTCGCGCTCACCCGCGCGCGCCTGGCCGAGACGGGTGCGCTGGCCCTTCGCGTCGACCGCTCTGGCCTGCGCCTCGCACGCGCCGATGCAGCCGACCGTCTCTGGTCGGGCGCGGCGCGCTAGAGCGGAGACCGACCCGAAAGAAACATGTCCCAGGTAGGGAGCGTTCTTTTCTTGAACGGAAAAATCTGGTCAATCGAGTCCCTTGGGTCGGCTTGCGCCCCAAGGTGGTCAGGCGTAGCTCCGGATCAGCCCGACGAGCTTGCCCTGGATGCGCACCTGATCGGCGCCGAGGATGCGCGCCTCATAGGCCGGATTCGCCGCCTCGAGCGCGATGCGGCCGCCGCTGTGGTGCTTGAGGCGCTTGAGCGTCGCCTCGTGCCCGTCGACCAGCGCCACCACGATCTCGCCGCTGCTCGCGGTGTTCTGGCGGCGGATCACGACGATGTCGCCGTCGAGAATTCCCGCATCGATCATCGAGTCGCCGCGCACCTCCAGGGCGAAATGCTCGGCGCCGGCGCCGAGCATCGTCGAGGGCGCGGCGATCATGCGGTCGGCGTGCTGCAGCGCCTCGATGGGCGCGCCGGCGGCGATCCGCCCGAGGATGGGAATGTTGCGCGTCGCCTCCTCCCGCGCGTCGAGGCGCAACTCGGCGCGCGCTTCAGCTCGCGCCTCGTGGCGGCTTCCGCCGCGCGCGCCCGCGCCCTCGATCACCGAGGGTGTGAAGCCGCCGCGACGCGGACGCTCGCCGCCGCCCATCCCGCCGCTCATGTTCTCGGGCAGGCGGATCACTTCGATGGCGCGGGCGCGATGAGCGAGGCGGCGGATGAAGCCGCGCTCCTCCAGCGCCGTTATCAGCCGGTGGATCCCGGATTTCGAGCGCAGGTCCAGCGCCTCCTTCATCTCGTCGAAGGAGGGCGACACGCCGTCGCGCAAAGTGCGGTGATGGATGAAAGTGAGAAGTTCGTATTGTTTCCGGGTCAGCATGGCGGACGGCTCCGTCGCTGGAACAAATCACCTAGTCGTTCTATGATCGTTCCCGTTTCGTGTCAAGCGTCGAGCGCGATCACGTCGATCATGGTTCCCGCGCGCATCGCGGGCGCATGCGGCGGCTGCACCATCAGGCAGTCCGCGGCGCTCAGCCGGCTCAGCATCGAGCTGTCCTGCGCGTCGAAGGGGACGACGCGGGGGGCGTCCTCGCCGGGCGAGAGCGTCGCGCGCATGTAGTGCTCGCGCGGGCCTCCGGGATCGAGATCGTGGACGAGGCGGGCGCGGCTGCGCGGCAGCGGACCCGCTTGCAGACCCAGCAGCGCGTCGAGGGCGGGACGCAGGAACACATGGCCGCAGACCAGCGCCGAGACCGGATTGCCCGGCAGTCCGATCATCGGCGCGCCGCGCACGCGGCCGGCCATCAGCGGCTTTCCCGGGCGCATCGCGACCTTGTAGAAGTCGAGTTGCTCGTCGCCCAGAGCGTCGCGCACGAGGTCGTGGTCGCCGACCGAGGCGCCGCCGAGCGTCACGATCAGATCGGCGCCGCGCGCGGCGTCGAGCGCCGCGTCGAGGCTCGCGCGCGTGTCGCGCGCGATCGGCGCCAGAACCGGATCGGCGCCGAACCCGCGCAGCATCGCTGCGAGGCCGAAATTGTTGGAGGAGACGATCTGGTCGGGGCCCGGCGTCTCGCCGGGGTTCACAAGCTCGTCCCCCGTCGGGATCAGCGCGATCCGCGCCCGCTTGCGCACCGAGACCTGCGTAACGTTCATCGCGGCGAGCAGCGCCACGTCGCCCGCACGCAGGCGACGGCGCGGGAACAGCTCCTCGCCGGCGCGGAAGTCGAGCCCGAGCGGGCGCACGAACTCGCCCGCCCGCGGCGGCTGGAGCACGCGCACGGCGTCGCCCTCGCGCGCGGCGTTCTCCTGGATCAGGATCGCGTCGGCCCCCGGCGGCAGCGGCGCGCCGGTGAAGATGCGCACCGCCTCGCCCGGCTTCATAACGCCCTCGAAACGCCGGCCCGCCTGCGACTCGCCGACGACGCGCAAGGCGGCGCCCTCGGCGGCGTCTTCGGCGCGCAAAGCGTAGCCGTCCATCGCGGTCGTGTCGAAAGGCGGCTGGTCGCGCCGGGCGGCTGCGGGCGCGGCCATGACGCGCCCCCCCGCCTCGGCGAGCGGGACCGTTTCGACCCCGACCGGCGCCATGAGCGCGAGGATGCGCGCGAGCGCCTCGGCGACGGTGAGCATCATCGGCGTGGTCATTGCGCCTCGAAACGCCCTGTGCGCCCGCCATCCTTGAAGGCGAGGCGGATGTCGGTCAGCCGCATTCCCTTGTCCACGGCCTTGACCATGTCGTAGACGGTCAGCGCCGCGACCGAGACCGCCGTAAGCGCCTCCATCTCGACGCCGGTGCGCCCCGTCACTTTCACCGTCGCCTCGATCTCGACGCGGCTGCGGGCGGCGTCGCAGCTCAGCTCCACAGCCACTTTGGCGAGGGCCAAAGGGTGGCAGAGCGGGATCAGATCGGCGGTCCGCTTGGCGGCCATGATGCCGGCGAGCCGGGCGACCGCCAGCACGTCGCCCTTCTTCGCGCGCCCCTCGGCGATCAGCGCCAGCGTCTCGGGCCGCATCTCGACGGCGCCGCGCGCGACCGCGACGCGCTCGGTGACGTCCTTGTCGGAGACGTCCACCATCTGCGCGTCGCCCTTGGCGTCGAAATGGGTGAGGCCGGTCATGCGGCGTCTCCGATGGCGGGGCGGGCGAGGATCGCGCGGGTGGCGGCGGCGACGTCGTCCGCCCGCATCAGGCTCTCGCCGATCAGGAAGCTGCGCGCGCCGGCGCGGGCGAGGCGGGCGAGGTCGGCGGGCGCTGCGAGCCCCGATTCGGCGACCAGCAGCGCGCCTCCGGGGGCCAGCGGGGCGAGGCGCTCGGTGAGGGCGAGGTCGGTCTCGAAAGTCCGCAGGTTGCGGTTGTTGACGCCGACGAGCGTCGCGCCGAGCGCCGCGGCGCGCGCCATCTCCGCCGCGTCATGCGTCTCCCACAGAACGTTCATGCCCCATGCGGCGGCGGCGTCCGCCAGTTCGCGCGCCAGCGCGTCGTCCACGGCGGCGAGGATGATCAGGATGCAGTCCGCGCCCCAGGCGCGCGCCTCGGCGACCTGATAGGGATCGAACAGGAAGTCCTTGCGCAGGGCGGGAAGCGAGACGGCGGCGCGCGCGGCGGTCAGGAATTCGGGCGCGCCCTGAAATGACGGGCCGTCGGTGAGAACGCTGAGACAGGCGGCGCCCCCGGCCTCATAGGCGCGCGCCAGCGCCTCGGGGTCGAAATCGGCGCGGATCAGGCCCCTGGAGGGGCTCGCGCGCTTGATCTCGGCGATCAGCCCGTAGCGGCCCGCCTGCTCCTGCGCGCGCAGGGCGGCGGCGAAGGGGCGGACCGGCGGGGCGTCGGCGGCGCGCGCGGCGATCTCGGCCTGCGGGGTTGCGGCCTTGGCGGCGGCGATCTCGGCGCGTTTGTAGGTCTCGATGCGGGTCAGGATGTCGCTCATGCGCCGTTGCTAGACGATTTCCGCGGCTGGGCAAATCCCCGCGCGCCGGGCGCACGGCGAGGCCCGCGGCCCGCCGGGCCGTTGACGCCTTCAGAGACCCGCCTGATCATGCGCGGGCCGGGCGATGCGCGAGGAGGCCAGCATGACCCACATCTTCGGCCGCTCGACCCGCGGCGCCCCGCCCGTCGCCGTCCGCGGCGACGGCTGCTACATCGTCGACGCCGCCGGCAAGCGCTATCTCGACGGCTCGGGCGGTGCGGCGGTCTCCTGCCTCGGCCACTCCGACGCGGGCGTGCGCGCCGCGATCCACGCCCAGATCGACGCGCTCGCCTTCGCCCATACCGGCTTCTTCACCTCCGAGCCCGCCGAACGACTTGCGGACATGCTGATCGCCCGCGCGCCCGACGGGCTCGACCGGGCGTATCTGGTGTCGGGCGGCTCGGAGGCGGTGGAGGCCGCGCTCAAGCTCGCGCGGCAGTATTTCGTGGAGATCGGCCAGCCGCAGCGCGCTCGGGTGATCGCCCGCCGCCAGAGCTATCACGGCAACACGCTCGGCGCGCTGGCGGCGGGCGGCAACGCATGGCGGCGCGCGCAATTCGCGCCGCTGCTGGTCGAGACCTCCCACGTCGCGCCCTGCTACGAATACCGCGACCGCGCCGAGGACGAGACGCCCGAGGCCTATGGTCTGCGCGTCGCAGGCGAGTTGGACGCCGAGATCGAGCGGCTCGGCCCGGAGACGGTGCTGGCCTTCATCGCCGAACCGGTCGTGGGCGCCACTGCCGGCGCCGTGCCCCCCGTTCCCGGCTATTTCAAGCGCATCCGCGAGATCTGCGACCGACATGGCGTGCTGCTGATCCTCGACGAGGTGATGTGCGGCATGGGGCGGACAGGCACGC
>NZ_DAIQNN010000102.1:0-8794 GCF_036788415.1 Rubrimonas sp.
GTCCCTCTGCCTCTACCCGTGGATCAAGAAGGTCATCGGTTAAGCGCGCTGGTATAAGGGGCTGGAGGCCGAGCCCAGTGGGCGGCCACTCGCACGGAGTGTTCGACCGCGGCTGCATCCACTACCCGACCGCGGCCACCGTCCGCGCGGCGAGAAACCATCCCGTCTCCGGCGCGCGCAGCAGCGCGTGGAACGGCCCAGCCATCGCTATTGATCGACTACGAACCCGTCGCGGTGCGCGCGCATCGATACTGGGCGGGCGATGGCTCCGCTCGAGCGGGCTTGCGAGTTCAGCGCAACCCCGAGCCCAGGACCCCCCGGAATGGCAATGAAGCCGTCACTCGGCTGTGGCGCACCTGCGACCAGAGCCTCGCCCGGGACCTCGATGCGCCCGGCCTCGTCGGGTTTGCCGGGCCATTCCTGGATGGCGAAATTCGGCGTCGCGGCGACAAGGTGGAGGCACGCCGCCAACGACACGGGCGATAGGGGGTTGTGCGGCACGATCTGGATGTCGAATGCCTCGGCCAACGCCGCGATCTTGCGCGCCCCCGTGATGCCCCCGCACAGGCAGACCGAAACCCTCGCATAGGCCATCGCCTGCCGCGCGATCAGCGGCTGGAAGTCGAACAGCGATGCAAACCGCTCGCCCGTAGCGATCGGCGTCGGGACACGCTCAGTCAGCGTCGCCAGCGCGTCGGGGCTTTGCGGTGGCGTCGGATCCTCGACGAACAGCGGTCGCAGGGGCGCGACCTCGTGGCAGAAGGTCTGCGCCTCGGCTGTGGTCAGGCGGCGGTGCAACTCGACGCACAGATCTACGTCGTTCCCCAGCGCCGCGCGCAGATCGCCCAGCAGCCGGATGGCGTTGTCGATCTTGCCCGCGTGGGGGCGCCAGTACGGCTCGCTGCGATCCTCATCGAGGAAGGGGTTGAGGTGACCGATCGCGGTGAAGCCCGCGTCCTTCAGGATCAGGCACCTCTCCAGCATCTCCGCGCCGGTCGCCGCCTTGACGTGGGCGTAGACGCGCGCCTCGCGCCGGATCGGGCCGCCCAGCAGGGTGTGGATCGGCGCGCCGAGCGCCTGCCCCTTGATGTCCCACAGGGCGATGTCGATGGCCGAGATGGCCCCGCAGATCGCGGCGCCGCGGAAATGGCCGAAGCGATGCATCAGCTGCCAGTGGTGCTCGATAGGGCCGGGATCGCGGCCGACGAGGTAGTCGCCGAACTTGGCGACGGCCGCCGCCGCCGCCTCCAGATGCCCCCAGGCTCCGCATTCGCCCGTGCCGGTCAGGCCCGCGCTGGTCTCGATCTCGACGTAGAGGAACCTGTCGATGAGGCGGGGCGTCACGCGAGTGATCGTCATGGCGTCGGCGAGAGCCGCTGTTTCGGCGACGGCGTGGCTGGTGTCAGGGCTCATTTTTGCAATCCTTATGGCGTATATCGGGTGCGTGCGTCGAGGCGCCGGGCCCGTGGGTCGGGGCGCGGTACAGCCGACAGCAAGGCGCGCGTGTACGGATGCTGCGGTTCGACGCAGACCTCGGCGGTCGACCCGATCTCGACGATCTCGCCCTGCCGCATCACGGCCACGCGGTCGCAGAAGTACCGGATGACGCTGATGTCGTGGCTGACGAACAGAAAGCTCAGCGACATCCGCTGCTGGATGTCGAGTAGCAGGTCGAGCACCTGTGCGCGCAGGCTGACGTCGAGCGCCGAGGTCGCCTCGTCAGCCACGATCAGGCGCGGACGGGGCGCCAGCGCCCGGGCGATGCCGATGCGCTGGCGCTGGCCGCCGGAGAAGGCGTGCGGATAGCGCTCCAGCACCGCAGGGTCGAGCCCGACGAGAGCCAGCAACTCCTCGATCCGGGCCCGGATCTCGGCGCGCGGCCAGCCCAGATTGTGCAGTGGCTCGCCGATGATCTGCTCGACGGTCATGCGCGGGTTCAGCGAGGCGTAGGGGTCCTGAAAGATCATCCGCATCTCGCGCCACGCCGCGCGTAGCTCGGCCCGGTCGAGCGCGGTCAACTCCATCGTCGCGCCGTCGGCGCCGACATAGTCGATGCGCCCGGCCGTCGGCGCGATCATGCACATCGCCATGCGGCCCAGCGTGGTCTTGCCCGAGCCGCTCTCGCCCACAATGCCCAGCGTCTCGCCCTGGTAGAGCGTCAGAGACGCGCCGCGGACCGCATCCACGGTCTCCTTCCGCCTCGAAAAGAAGCCCTTTCGCACATTGAACTGCTTGCTAACGCCCTGGACGGTCAGGATGGGTGCGCCGCCTGCCGGCCGAACGGGCTTGGTCGGCGAGGGACGCTCGAGGCGTCGGGCTGTCTCAATCAGCATGCGGGTATAGGGGTGGCGCGGGGCGTGAAAGATCTGCTCGACCGGGCCGTTCTCGACCGCCTTTCCGCGATACATCACGCATACATCGTCGGCGATCTCGGCGACCACGCCCATGTCGTGCGTGATGAACATGACCGCCATGCCGCGGTCGCGCTGCAAGCCTTTCAGAAGATCAAGGATTTCGGCCTGCGTCGTCACGTCGAGCGCAGTGGTCGGCTCGTCGGCGATCAGGATCTCCGGCTCGCCAGCCAGCGCCATGGCGATCATTGCGCGTTGGCGCATTCCGCCTGAATACTCGAAGGGAAAGCGATCGATCGCCTTTTCGGGCTCGGGAATCTCGACCTGGCCCAGCAGTTCGATGATGCGCGCGCGCCGCGCCGGTTTATCAAGGCTGGTGTGCAGTTCGAGCACTTCGTCGATCTGGCTGCCGATGCGGTGGACCGGCGACAGCGAACTCATCGGCTCCTGGAAAATCATCGCGATGGTGGCGCCGCGCACCCTCCGGATCGCCTCGCCGCGCGGATCGAGGACCGCGAGGTCGACTGGCGGCCCCCCGACCGGCGACAGCGCCATCGTCCCGGCGGTCACGCGGCCCGGCGCGGGCACGATCTGCAGGATCGACCTGGCGGTGACGCTCTTGCCCGACCCGCTCTCGCCCACCACGCATAGCGTGCGGCCGCGATGCAACGTGAAGGACACGTCGTCGACGGCCCGCAGCGACCCGGTGCGCAGAGCGAACTCCGTGGTCAATCCGCGTACGTCGAGCACGATCTCGCCTGCGCCCACGGCCTCTGTCGACAGCGTCAGGGGGCGATTCATGTCAGCCCCCATAGGGATCAGCTGCATCGCGCAGCCCGTCGCCGAGGAAGTTCATCGCCAGCACCGTGATCACGACCGCCACGCCGGGCAGAAGGAGCCACGGCGCCGAGGCGACCGCACGCACGTTCTGCGCCTCCTGCAGCAGCACGCCCCAGCTGATGACAGGCGCGCGCAGTCCGATGCCGAGGAAGCTCAGCGCCGTCTCGGCGAGGATCATCGACGGGATCGCCAGCGTCAGCGTCGCGATGATGTGGCTGGCGAAGGACGGCGCCATGTGCCGCAGGATCACGCGCATCTCCGGCGCGCCGTCTAGCCTTGCCGAGGCGACGAAATCCTCCGTCTTGAGCGACAGGAACCGCCCGCGCACCTCGCGAGCGAGCGAGGTCCAGCCGATCAGCGAGATCAGCACCGTGACCGCGAAATAGACCGTCAGCGGCGACCACGTGGCGGGGATCGCCGCGGCAAGACCCATCCATAGCGGGATGGTCGGCAACGCCTTGAGGAACTCGATCACGCGCTGGATAACATCGTCGACTGCGCCGCCGTAGTAGCCCGACACGCCGCCGAACACGACGCCGAGCACCAGCGACACGGCCACGCCGACCAGCCCGATCGACAGCGACACCCGCGCGCCATGGATCACGCGGCTCAGCATGTCGCGCCCCAGCCGGTCCGCGCCGAGCAGGTAGAAGGGCTTGCCAGCCTCCAGCGGGCCGATCAGCCGGTGCGACAGGGTCACGACGCCGAGAAACTCATAGGGCGCAGTCCGCACGAACAGGCCGATTGGTATGGGCTTGCTCTCGTCGGCGACGAAGACGCGGCGCACGGCCTGCGGTTCGATGGTCACACGGTAGTCGGTCACATGGGGCAGGAAACGCAGGCCGTCGTCGTCGCGCATGAACAGCGAGACCGACTGGGGCGGCGCATAAGTATGCCTTGTCGACGTGGCGCCCGGGTCCTTCGGCGCGATGAAATCGGCCAGCAGCGCCACGAGATACAGCGCCGCCGCGATATAGAGACAGGCATGGGCGAGCCGGTGCTTCTTGAACTGCCACCACATCAACCGCCACTGGCTCGCGGTCGCGAGGGCGGCGGTGGCCGGCGGGTTGTCCTCGGGCGACCATGCGGCGGACGATTCAGCCATACTGGATCCTCGGGTCGAGCCAGGCGAGCAGCAGGTCCGAGATCAGCGTGCCGATCACGGTCAGCACGCTCAGGATCATGATGAAGCTGCCGGCGAGGTACATGTCCTGCGACTTGAGCGCGATTAGCAGCACCGGCCCCGTGGTCGGCAGGTTCAGCACGATCGAGGTGATGGCCGCGCCCGAGACCAGCGTCGGGAGCTCCCACCCGACCTGGCTGACGAACGGGTTGAGCGCTAGGCGCACGGGGTACTTCAGCAGCAGGCGCCGCTCGGGCAGCCCCTTGGCGCGGGCCGTCTCGACATAGGGCTTGTGCAGTTCGTCAAGCAGGTTGGCGCGCATGATGCGGATCATGCCGGCGGTGCTGGCCGTTCCGATGATGATGACCGGGATCCAGAGATGGGCGAGGAAGTCGAGGAACTTGGCCATGCTCCACGGCGCATCCTCGAACTCGGGGCTGAACAGGCCGCCCACGCTCTGCCCGAACCACGCGAGCGATATCCACATCAGCACCAGCGCCAGCAGGAAGTTCGGCACGGCTAGGCCGATGAAGCCCAGAAAGGTGAAGGCGTAGTCGCCAAGCGAGTACTTGCGCACAGCGGAGTAGACGCCGATCGGAAACGCCACGACATAAACGAATATCAGCGAGCAGAAGGTGACGAGGAAAGTCAGCCCGATCCGGCCCCACAACACGTCGGACACCGGGCGCTGAAACTGGAACGACCAGCCGAAATCGCCACGGGTCACGATGCCGGTGATCCAGTGCAGATACTGCTCCACCATGGTGCGATCCAGCGCATAGCGTTCACGCAGGCGCTCGATCTCGGCGCCGCTGACGGCGCCGCCGTCGGACTCCAGCGTAGCGATGTAGCTGTCTAGAAAGTCGCCGGGAGGCAGCTGCACGATGATGAACGACACCAGCGAGATCGCGATCAGCGTCGGGATCATGTAGAGCAGCCGGCGCAGGAGATAGCGGCCGAGCATGTCAGCGCTCCGTCGGTTCCGGGGGCGGGAAAGGGCCATGCGCCCCGGCGTTCGAAGCCGGGGCGCGCGCCGTCAGTTGGCGTAGTACCAGGTCGGCGGGTTGTTCGGACCCGGCGTCGCGAACCAGTAGGAGCCGATCATGGGCTCAGGTACATTGCGCATCCGGTTGCTGATCACGCCGTAACCCGATCCCTCAGCGCCCACGCCGATGGAGAAGAAGTTCTCCGCAGCGATATCAAGAATTTCGCGCATCATGTCGAAGCGCTTCTCTGCATCTGGCTCTTGACCCATCATGCCCCACAGATCGAGCTGGCGGCGGACGCTTGCCGGTGGTTCCTCGCCAGCCGCGGCCCCGCGCCACCAGTCGTACCACGGCACGCCGTAGTGCGAGGAGTGGTGCACCGGGATCCAGTTCGACGGTTGTAGGATCGCGTCGCGCGAACCGCTGGAGAAATCGTTCACCGCGACGTCATGCTGGTTTGCGGCCGTCCGGGTGCGCTGGAGCGAACGCTCCACGACGTCGGTGCGCACGTCGAGACCTAGCGCCGACCAGTAGCCGGCGACGAGTTCGGCGACGTCCGCGTTCGCCGGCTTGTCGGCGGACACGATGATCTGAAAGCGGATCGGGCTCCCGTCCGGACCGAGGCGCAGACCTGCTGCGTTGCGCTCCGCAAAGCCTGCCTCGTCGAGCAGACGATTGGCGAGGTCCACGTCATACTCTAGATGCTGCGTCGCCAACCTTTCGTTGTAGAGCGGCGGATAGTCGGCGCGCACCGCAGTCTGCACCGGGATGGCCTGCCCGATGTATACGAGGTCGATGATCGCCTGACGGTCGATTCCGTGGCTCAGCGCCTCGCGAAACCGCCGCTCATTGAAGATCGCCCGCAGCGTCGGATCGGTATGTGTCATGTTGAAGGCGAAATCGGCAAAGTTGCTCTCGGCCGACAGCAGTTCAAACAGACGGTAGTTGCCGCGATCCTGATTATCATACAGCACGGAACGATTTTCGGTGGTGTTTATCCGCGCCGCAATCATGTCTATCTCACCCGCAATGGTCTTGAGAAGCAGCACCTGCATGTCCTGCGCCACCTCGAACACCACACGGTCGAAATATGGTAACTGGTTCCCTTCGGTGTCGGTCTTCCAATAGAAGGGGTTGCGCTCCATCACCATGCGGCTGCCGTCGCCGAATGGCGTGATGACCCGCCAAGCGTTCAGCGTCGGCTTGTCCGGGTTGAAGTAGGTCTCCGAGCGCAACGTGAACAACTCGTGCCATGTCGAAACGCCGGCTTCGCGCATCGCGCGATCAAGATCGGGCCCGCCGTTGTCGATGTGAAACTGCGCCATGTAGTGACGCGGAAAGCGCGTCAGGTAGTCGCCGCCGAGGAGAGAGGTGACTTGCGCCATCCCTTCGAGGAACCGCGCGTTGGGCGCAGGAAACGTCACCCGCGCGGTGAGGTCGTCCATCTTCTCGATCTTCCCTGGCCCCTCTGCGGTCAGCATCCATGTTGGGTACCCAGGCAAGTCAGGATGGGCCATTACCGCGTCAGCGTAGACAAGGTCGTCGGCAGTGAACGGGGCGCCGTCCGACCAGCGCATCCCTTCACGCAGTTGAAAGACGTATTCGGTGGCGTCGTCATTGACGGCGTAGGACTCGATTATGTTTGGTACGACGTCGGACCAGTCCGGCGCCCAGTTCACGATCATGTCGTAACCGACGGTGCGTAGATTCCAGTTCTCTGCGCTGGCGCGCGCCCCGGTTCGCCATGTCCCGCCGTAGACGCCGACGCTGTCCAGCGGCGTCAGGACCAGCGGTCTGTTTGGCAGCCGCTCCTTGAGCGAGGGCAGCGCGCCCGACGCGACCATCTCGGCCAGCATCGGCGCTTCCTTGCCGTTGGCCAGCGTGACCGAAGCCGGCGACGCCAGCAGTGCCGCCAGCCCTGCGCCGACGGCGACAACCTTCCAGTTGTGCAGCATGTCGTTTCCTCCGCAGTGGGGCGATCTCTCGCGGATCACCTCAGCAATGAGGTTGCCTGCCACCGGCCATGCGGGTCAAATGCTGAAATGGTTCTTATCCATAATCTGGAGGCATGGCCGATGCTGTCGCTTCGCGAGATGGAAGTCCTCCACGCCGTGCTCGCCACGGGTGGCATGAGCGCCGCAGCGCGGCAGCTGCGCATCTCCCAACCAGCCGTCAGCCGGGCGGTCGCCGCTGCTGAACAGCGGTTGCGTGTCCAGCTGTTCCTGCGGCAGGGTAACCGCCTGGAGGCTACGGCCGAACTGGAAGAGCTGCGCGGCAGCATCGGGCGAATCTTTCGTGACATCGACTCGCTCAAGCGGTTCTGCGGCTTGCTCGAGCACGGTGCCGGACGCGTTCTCCGCATCGCGGCTACGCCTTCGCTCGCCAACGCCTTTATCCCTCACGCCGTCGCTGCGGTGCGCGCGCGATTCTCGCACCTGACCATTCACGCCAAGATCCGCGAGCCAGGGCCAATTCAGGAGGCGGTGGCGCGGCGCGACTTTGACCTCGGGATCGTCTACCACGAACATCGCTCGGCTCCGGTCAGTAGCGCCGATACTGTTTCGGCTCCCGTCGTCTGTCTCATGCCGGAAGGCCATCGCCTCGCCGCGTTGGCAGACATCGGTCCGGCGGACCTGAGGGGCGAGACGCTGATCTCATTCGCGCCATCGTCCACAATCGGCACCGATCTCGACCGTCTGTTCGCCGAGCACGGTCAGCGCCGCGACGTGGCGATCCAGATCGGCAATGCGTTCATGGCGGCGCCCTTCGTACAGGGCAGACTTGGCGTCGCGCTGGTCGATCCTTTCATTCTCGGGAGCCCCACAGCGGCTGGGCTCGTGGCGCGGCCGTTCCTGCCGCGCCGTTTGGTGACGCCGCGGATCGTATGGGCAGTTGACCGCCAGTTGACGGCTCCCGAGCGCTGCCTCGCTGACGCGCTGCACGCCCACGCGCTGCGTTGGGCAGACGAACATCTGGCTCCGATTTGGGCAGAAGGTTGTCCGGGTCTGCACCCGGCCGCGACAGTTCGGCAAAAAGATTGAAATTCGAGGGCCGATCGCTTAATTCTACAGGTGGTTGATTTTTTGATGATCTGGCTCCGAGCTACTGTTTCTATCTTGATACGTGCTTGGCCGCCTGCGTCGCAGGTGCGTCTTGAATTGGAACTGCAACACTGAGCGGCAGTCGCTGGAAGCGCTCGATCACGTTAGCTTGTCCCTGGCGGCGACGATTTCGACAGACGGGATTGATCGAGCCGCGGATGATCGGCGAGGAGCGAAGATTGCACGTTCGCTTTCCGCCAGTAGTCCGCAATGCCGTGCAGAGGCGGTGAAGGTCCAGAATCCGCACTGAGTGACCGTGCTGGCCCCACCGGCAAGGTACTCGACGCGCCTCGAAGGAGGGGCTGCCCGCTCCCGGGGTCGCCGGCACGTGCTCCCGAAGAACGAAGCCGCTTCCGCGGCATTGGCGCCCGTCGGCATCGTAGGACCCTGACC
>NZ_DAIQNN010000103.1:0-8460 GCF_036788415.1 Rubrimonas sp.
CCGCGCCCAGCCGCTCAAGCCGCTGTTCCAGCGCATGAGCCGCATCGTGCGCGAGTTGGCCGACGCGACCGGCAAGCAGGTTCGCCTCGTCACCGAGGGCGAGTGGACCGAGGTCGACAAGACCGTGGTCGAGCGCCTCGCCGATCCGCTCACCCACATGATCCGCAACGCCATCGACCACGGGCTGGAGAGCCCCGAAGCCCGAAAGATCGCCGGGAAGGACCCCGAGGGCGTCGTGAAACTCTCGGCCGCCCACCGCTCTGGCCGCGTGGTGATCGAAGTCTCCGACGACGGCGCCGGGGTGAATCGCGAGAAGGTGCGCAAGATCGCGATCGACAAGGGGCTGGTTCCCGCCGACACGCCGCTGACCGATGCGGAAGTGGACAACCTGCTGTTCCTGCCGGGCTTCTCGACGGTGGACAAGGTGTCGAACATCTCCGGCCGCGGCGTCGGGATGGACGTGGTCAAGAAGTCGATCCACTCGCTGTCGGGCCGCATCTTCCTGAAATCGTGGCCGGGGCGCGGATCGGTCTTCACCATGTCGCTGCCGCTGACGCTCGCGGTGCTCGACGGGATGGTGGTCAGCGTGGAGGGCCAGACGCTGGTCGCGCCGCTCTCGGCCATCGTCGAGACGATGAGCCTCGACGGCGACCGGGTGCGCCCGCTCGGCGACACCGGCTCGGTGATCAAGGACCGCGACGGCTTCGTCCCGATCGTGGACACCGCCGCCGAACTCGGCTTCCGCAGTCAGCGCCGCGTCGGCGAGGAAGGCGAGCGGGGCGTCGCGCTCCTGGTGGAGAGCGAGGGCGGCGGCCGCAGCGCCCTGGTGGTGGACGCGATCCAGGACCAGCGGCAGGTCGTGATCAAGAGCCTCGAGACCAATTACGGCCGCGTCCCCGGCGTGGCCGCGGCGACGATCCTCGGCGACGGGCGCGTCGCCCTCATCCTCGACGTGGACATGCTGGTGGCCCGCGCCCGCGGCGACGGGGCCGGCGAACCGATGATGACAGCAGCGGAGTGAAGCAGATGACCGAGACCAAGGAAGCGGCGAAGGGCGACTCGCTCGAATTGGTGGCCTTTCGCATCGGCGAACAGGAATATTGCGTGGACATCATGGCCGTGCGCGAAATCCGCGGCTGGACCCCCGCGACCACCCTGCCGCATGCGCCGACCTTCGTGCAGGGCGTGATCAACCTGCGCGGCACCGTGCTGCCGATCGTGGACCTCGCCGCAAGGCTGGGACTGGGCCGGGCCGAGCCGACGGCGCGGCACGTCACCATCGTCGTGCAGGTCAACGATCAGGTGGTCGGGCTGCTGGTGGACGCGGTGTCCGACATTCTGACCGTGTCGTCGGAGGAAATCCGCCCGACCCCGGAAGTCGCCTCCGACATCACGCGCCAGTTCGTCAAGGGCGTGTTCGCGCTCGACAATCGCATGATCAGCCTGATCGAGCTGACCGAAGTGCTGCCCAGCTTCGAGCGAGACGCCGCATGATCCAGGCCGCCGCCGCCGCGACGCGCTCGACCGCCGAGTTCGTGCGGACGGCGGCGCCGCGCGAATTCGCCTTCACCGACCGCGAATTCGACAAGATCGCCAAGCGTCTCTACGAGGAGGCCGGCATCGACATGCCGCGCTCCAAGGAGCCGCTGGTCTATTCCCGTCTCGCCAAGCGCATCCGCCAGCTCGGCCTCGGCGGGTTCAAGGACTATATCGAGCTGATCGAGCGCGCGGGCACGGACGAGATCGAGCACATGCTGGTGGCGCTGACGACCAACGTCACGCGCTATTTCCGCGAGCCGCATCATTTCGACGATCTGCGCGCCGCGATCATGCCGGGGTTGATCGAGAAGGCGCGGGCGCGGCGGAAAGTGCGGCTGTGGTCGGCGGGCTGCTCCTCGGGCGAGGAGCCCTATTCGATCGCGCTCACCGTTCTCGAGACGATGCCCGACGCGCGCAGCTTCGACGTCAAGATCCTCGCCACCGACATCAACACGCATGTGCTGCGGATGGGGCGCGCCGGCCTCTATCCGGCGCAGGCGCTGGAGCCCGCGCCCAAGGTCCTGATCGAGAAATACTTCTCCCGCGCCGAGGACGGCGTGATGCAGGCCGGCGAAGAGCTGCGCTCGATGGTCTTCTTCCGGCCCCTCAACCTGATGGGCGACTGGCCGATGCGGGGCCAGTTCGACGTGATCTTCTGCCGCAACGTCGCGATCTATTTCGACGAAAGCACCCAGGCGACGATCTGGCGGCGGCTGGCCGAGAAGCTCGTCCCCGGCGGGCGGCTCTACATTGGCCATTCCGAGCGCATCGGCGGGCCCGCCGCGCAGATGCTGGTCACCGACGGCGTCACCTCCTATCGCCGGGCAGGGGGGGCAGTGTGATGGGCGCTCAGGCAGCGCAGATCGCGGAGGGGACGCGGCTCATCGCCATCGGCGCCTCCACGGGCGGCGTCGAGGCGCTGGTGCAGCTCTTGTCGGGCTTTCCGTGCGATTGTCCGCCGACCGTCGTCGTCCAGCACATGCCGGCCTTCTTCACGGCGAATTTCGCGGGCCGGCTCGACAGCGTCTGCCGCCCGAGGGTCGCCGAGGCGTGGGATGGCGCGCCGCTCGAGCGCGGGACGATCTGGCTGGCGCCGGGCGGCGAGACGCATCTGGAAGTGGTCTGGTCGGCGCAGCGCGTCTGTCGTCTGATCGCGGCGCCGCCGGTGAACCGCCACCGCCCTTCGGTGGACGTGCTGTTCCGCTCCGTGGCGTCCGGGCTTGGGTCGCGCGCGACCGGAGCGCTGCTGACCGGAATGGGACGCGACGGCGCGGAAGGGTTGCTGGAGATGCGCCGCGCCGGCGCCCGCACCATCGCGCAGGACCGCGACACGAGCACGATCTACGGCATGCCGCGCGCGGCGCTCGAACTGGGCGCGGTGGATTTCGGCACGCCCCTGAACCGGATCGCGGAGGCGATCTTCCCGGCGCAAGCCCCGCAGAAGGAGGCGGTCTGATGGCCTTGAAAGACATGCTCGAAATCGCCGTGGTGGACGACACCGCGGTCAGCCGCGGCCTGCTGGTCAATGCGCTCGAAGAGATCGGCATCCGCCATATCGAGATCTTCAAGAACGGGGAAGAGGCGCTCGACCATCTCAAGAAGCGCCCGCGACACCTGGTGATCTCGGACCAGAACATGCCCAAGCTCGACGGGCTGGGGCTGCTGGAGGGGCTGCGCGGCTACGAGCCGACCTCGAAGATGGGCTTCGTCCTCGTGACCGGGAAGAGCGACGCGACGCTGATCGAGCGCGGGCGCAAGTTCCACATGAACAACTATCTCGAAAAACCCATCGATGCGCCGAAGATGAAGAAGTGCATCGAGGACATCGTGGGGTCGCTCGACTGATGCAAGCGCATGCGCAACGCAGGGTGACCGTCATCCAGGGCGAGTGGGTCGTGAGCCACGATCCCGCGCTGGTGATGACGACGATTCTCGGCTCCTGCGTGGCAGCATGCATCCGCGACCCCGAGGCGCGGATCGGGGGCATGAACCATTTCCTGCTGCCCGAGACCAACGCCTCGGTCGCCGCCAGCCGCAGTTTCGAGGCCGAGCGCTACGGCGTGCATCTGATGGAGTTGCTGGTCAACGGCCTGCTCAAGGACGGCGCGCGGCGCAACCGGCTCGAGGCGAAGCTGTTCGGCGGCTGCGCCTTCATGAGCGGGCGTTACGCGGTCGGCGCGCGCAACGTCGCCTTCGCCGAGAAGTTCCTCAAGGCCGAGGGAATCACGCTGGTCGGCGGCGACACGGGCGGGGCGCAAGGGCGGCGCATCGAATATTGGCCGGTGACCGGGCGGGCCCGGCAGATCTACCTGAAGACCCCGCCGCCGATCGAGGCGCCGCCGCCGCCGAAGGCCGTGCGCGGCGGCGAGATCGAATTGTTCTGAGAGGCTGCGCCATGACGTTCCCTCCGGCGAGCAATGGAGCGCGATGCGGGGCCGAGAGTCCGCTCTCGGCGGGCCGGCGCAACGGCGCGGCGCATGAGGTGGAGCTCGCGCCGGTCTCCGAGCTTCTGGCCAATGCGGGCGCCGAGCTGCGGGGCCTGTGCGCGGCGGCCTATCAGGTCGAGGCCGCCGTCGGCGCGCTGATCGAGACGCGGGGCGCGCTCGGGTCCGAGGGGCTGCGCGGGTTGCAGGAGCTCGACCGGCTGATCCAGCACATCGACGGGCTGGCGGATTATCTGGGGGCGCTCGCGGAGGCGTCCGGCGATCTCGGCGAAGTCGATGCGGGCGCCGCCCGCCGGCTGGTCAAGGTCGCGCGGCTCGCCGACGGTCTGGCGGGGCGGCGCGTCGCGCCGGGACCCGCCGACGATCTCGGCGACGGGGTGGAGTTCCTCTGAGGCCCCGCGCGGGTCAACGCCGCGGCGCGATCACGTCCACCCAGACGAGCCGGTGATCGGAGCTTGCGATCCGGTCGCCCTCGCCGACGAGGCGGCGCAGCCTGTCGCCGGGCGCCGGCCAGAACACGCCCGACCCCGCGATCTCCAACTCCGCGGACGGCAGGACGAAATCGACACGGAGCGCGCCGGGGCCTTCGGGCGGCTTGCGGAACGCGGCGGTGTCGAGTGCCGGGTCGCCGGCATGTCCCGGATCGGCCGCCGCCGCGCCGCCCGCGCTGCGGGGCTGTGGATCGGTCAGGCGGGGATGGGCGAGCAGGGCCGCGATGGCCTCGCGCCGCCCGTCGCCGTCGGCGGGGTCGGCGTTGAGGTCGCCGAGCAGGGCGAAGGGCGCGGTCGCTGCCCCGCCGCGCACGCCCTGATCGTCGGTCATCCAGTCCTCGCCGGACAGATAGCGCGTCCAGAATCCGATCTCGTCGGCGTTGCGACGCCCGTTCGCGTCCTCCGGCCCGTCGAAGACCGGGGGCGTGGGGTGGCTGGCGAGGATGCGCAGCTCGCCGCCGGGCGCGGCGATCCCGATATCCCAATGGCTCTTGGAGGAGAGGCGCAGGGCGGCTTCGGCCTCGGGCGCGTAGTGACCGGGCGGGATGAGGTTTTCGGGCATCTGCGACCAGAGCAGCGTCTGGAACGTGCGCGCCCCGGCGATGGGAAAGCGGCTGAGCAGCGCCATCGCGTAATGGCCCTCGTGCAGCCCGAACCCTTGCGCGTCGCGCGGGCGGCGCACCTCGCCGTCGCCGTCGAGGTCGTGGCCGGTCAGCAGGCCGGTGTTGGAGGGCGGCGCGAAGCTGTGGGGGTAGTCGATCCCCTCGGCGCCGCGGCGGCCCTCGCGCAACGTCTCGACGAACAGGCCGAGCGCCGTTCCCGCGTCGTCCCGGTCGATCTCGAGCAACAGCACGATGTCGGGGCGGACGCGCTGGACGATCTCGGCGACGGCGTCGATCTGGCGGGAGCCGAGGCGCAACTCATGGGCGAGGGCGCCTGCGACGTCGCGACTCAGCGCCGTGTTGAAGACCGCCACGCGCAGCGCGCCGGGGGCGGGAGGCGGGGGATCGGCCAGCGCCGCCCCCGCCGCGAGCAGCAGGGCCGCGGTCAGGCCGCGCCGAGCCAAGGGGCGGTCTGCGCGCGCCGCGCCTCGAACTCGGCGATGGCGTCGGCCTTCTCCAGCGTCAGGCCGATGTCGTCGAGCCCCTCCATCAGGCAGCGCTTGCGGAACGGGTCCACTTCGAAGGCGATGCAGCCGCCGTCGGGGCCCGTGATGGTCTGGCTTTCGAGATCGACGGTGAGGATCGCGTTGGCGCCGCGCTCGGCGTCGTCCATCAGCTTGTCGACTTCCTCCTGCGGCAGCACGATCGGCAGGATGCCGTTCTTGAAGCAGTTGTTGTAGAAGATGTCGGCGAAGCTCGGCGCGATCACGCATCGGATGCCGAAGTCGAGCAGCGCCCAGGGCGCGTGCTCGCGCGACGAGCCGCAGCCGAAATTGTCGCCCGCGACGAGGACCTTCGCGTCGCGGTAGGCCGGCTTGTTCAGCACGAAGTCGGGCTTCTCCGACCCGTCCTGATCGTAGCGCATCTCGTCGAACAGGTTCACGCCGAGGCCAGTGCGCTTGATCGTCTTCAGGAACTGCTTGGGGATGATCATGTCGGTGTCGACGTTGATCAGCGGCAGCGGCGCCGCGACCCCGGTGAGCGTGACGAACTTCTCCATGCGCGCGGCCTCCGGCTGCGGGGGCGACCCCCCGATGAGCGCTCTCTTTAAGGCCGCGCGCGCGCCGCTGGCAAGCGCGCGCGGCGCGGCGTATGACGCGCCATGATCCCGCGCAGCTTTCTCGCCGAGAACGCCCGCTGGCTCGCGGCGGGGGCGGCGCTCACCTTCGCCTCGAGCTTCGGCCAGACCTTCTTCATCGCGCTGTTCGGGGCCGAACTGCGCGCAGAATTCGGCTTGAGCCATGGCGGCTGGGGGGCGGTCTACACGGCCGGCACAGTCGGTTCGGCGGCGCTGCTGACCGTCGCGGGCGCGCTGTCGGACCGCTTCCGCGCCCGCGCGCTGGCGGCGGCGGTACTCGCCGCCTATGCCGGCGTCTGTCTGGGGATGACGCAGGTTTCGGGTCCGGTGGGGCTGGCGTTGGTCGTGTTCGGGCTGCGCTTCTGCGGGCAGGGCATGATGAGCAACATCGCGCTGACGGCGATGGCCCGCTGGTTCAGCGCGCAGCGGGGGCGGGCCGTCGCCATCGTGGCGCTGGGCTTCTCGGTCGGCGAGGCGGCGCTGCCGGCGGCGACCGTCGCGCTGATGGGCGTTGCGCCGTGGCGGGCGGCGTGGGTCGCGGCGGCGGCGTTCCTGCTCGCGCTGATCCCGGCGATGTTCTGGCTGCTCGCGCGCGAGCGCACGCCGCGCCAGCTCGCCGAGGAAAGCAGCGTGCTCGGCATGGACGCGCGGCACTGGACGCGCGAACAGGCGCTCGGCGAGCGCGCTTTCTGGGCGGTGAGCCTCGGCGTGCTGGCGCCGCCTTTCGTCAACACCGCGCTGTTCTTCCACCAGACGACGCTGGCGGAGACCAAGGGCTGGAGCCTCGGCCAGATCGCCGCCGCCTTCCCGCTCTACTCGGCGCTGACCATCGGGGCGAGCTTCGCGGCGGCGGCGGCGGTGGACCGATACGGCGCGCGCCGGCTGCTGCCGCTCTACCAGATCCCAATGGCCTGCGCGGCGCTCGCGCTGTCGCTGGGCGACGCCGTCTGGGTGGTGTGGCTCGTCTTCGCGCTGGTGGGGCTGACGCAGGGGGCGGCGGTGGCGCTGCTCGGCGCGATCTGGCCGGAGCTGTTCGGCACGCGCCACATCGGCGCGATCCGGGGCGTCGCGGTGTCGGCGATGGTGTTCGCCACCGCCGCCGGGCCGGGGATCACCGGCGGGCTGATCGACCTCGGCGTGCGGCTCGAGACGCAGTTCCTCGGGATGGGCGCGCTCAGCCTCGCGGTGTGCGCGCTGTTCGGGCTGCTGTCGCCCCGGCTCGGACGGCGCCTGCCGGCCCGCGCTTGACGCGCCTTTCGCGCTGGTCTTTACCTCGCGCGCCTTTCCACCGGAGACCTGCGCCATGTCCGACCGCTCCCTGCTCATCCTCGCCGGCGACGGCATCGGCCCGGAAGTCATGGGCGAAGTGCGCCGGGTGATCGACTGGTTCGGGTCGCGCGGGGTCGCCTTCTCGGTCGAGGAGGACCTGGTCGGCGGCGCCGCCTACGACGTCCACGGCAAGCCGCTCGCGGACGCCACCATGGCGCGTGCGCAGGAGGTCGACGCCGTGCTGCTCGGCGCCGTGGGCGGGCCGAAATACGACGCGCTCGACTTCTCGGTGAAGCCCGAGCGCGGGCTGCTGCGGCTGCGCAAGGAGATGGACCTGTTCGCCAATCTCCGCCCCGCCCAGTGTTTCGAGGCGCTGGCGGACGCCTCCAGCCTCAAGCGCGAGGTGATCGCCGGGCTCGACATCATGATCGTGCGCGAGCTGACCTCGGGGGTCTATTTCGGCGAGCCCCGCGGCGTGAGCGTCGAGAACGGCGTGCGCGTCGGCGTGAACACCCAACGCTACACCGAGGACGAGATCGCCCGCGTCGCCCGTGCGGCCTTCGACCTCGCGATGAAGCGCAACCGCAAGCTCTGCTCGATGGAGAAGGCGAACGTCATGGAATCGGGGATTCTGTGGCGCGACGTGGTGAGCGAGGTGGGCCGCGACTATCCCGACGTCGAACTCTCGCACATGTACGCCGACGCCGGCGCGATGCAGCTGGTGCGCTGGCCCAAGCAGTTCGACGTGATCGTGACCGACAACCTGTTCGGCGACATCCTGTCCGACATCGCCGCGATGCTGACCGGGTCGCTGGGCATGCTGCCCTCGGCTTCGCTCGGCGCGCCGATGGCCAATGGTCGGCCCAAGGCGCTCTACGAGCCGGTCCACGGCAGCGCGCCCGACATCGCGGGGCAGGGGCTCGCCAACCCGATCGCCTGCATCCTCAGCTTCGCGATGGCGCTGCGCTATTCCTTCG
>NZ_DAIQNN010000104.1:0-8220 GCF_036788415.1 Rubrimonas sp.
GCGGGCTTGTAGCCCGGCAGGGGGGCGGCGCATTGCGCGCGCTCATGGGTGATGGTGTCGCCCACGCGGGTGTCGCGCACCTGCTTGATCGAGGCGGTGAGAAAGCCGATCTCGCCGGGGCCGAGTTCAGCCACGCTCTCCTTCTCGGGGCGGAACACGCCGATGCGCTCGACCTGATAGGTGGCCTGCGTCTGCATCATCCGCACGCGGTCGCCCTTGCGGAGCACGCCGTCGATGACGCGGAACAGGACGACGACGCCGAGATAGCTGTCGTACCAGCTGTCGACCAGCAGCGCCTTGAGAGGAGCGTTCCGGTCGCCTTTCGGCGCGGGCAGGCGGTGGACGATGGCCTCCAGCACCTCGGCGATGCCGAGGCCGGTCTTGGCGGAGATGAGGACGGCGTCGGAGGCGTCGAGGCCGATCACGTCCTCGATCTGGGCCTTGATGCGGTCGGGCTCGGCGGCGGGCAGGTCGATCTTGTTGAGGACGGGGACGATCTCGTGCCCCGCATCCAGCGCCTGATAGACGTTGGCGAGCGTCTGCGCCTCGACGCCCTGCGAGGCGTCCACCACCAGCAGCGAGCCCTCGACGGCGCGCATGGAGCGGGAGACCTCGTAGCCGAAATCGACATGGCCGGGGGTGTCGATCAGGTTGAGGACGTAGTCCTCGCCGTCCTGCGCGCGGTAGTTCAGGCGGACAGTCTGGGCCTTGATGGTGATGCCGCGCTCGCGCTCGATATCCATCGAGTCGAGCACCTGCTCCTTCATGTCGCGCTCGGACAGGCCGCCCGTCATCTGGATGAGGCGGTCGGCGAGCGTGCTCTTGCCGTGGTCGATATGGGCCACGATCGAGAAATTGCGGATGCGCGCGAGGTCGGTCATGGAGCGGGGTTATGGGGCCGGGCCCTGCGGCGGTCAACGGGCCTTCACGCGGGAGGCCCGACGGGCGGAGGGGCCGCGCTCAGGCCTTCGGCGGCGCGACCAGCACGTCGATGCGCGAGCACGCGAGAACCGCGCTCGCGACGCTGCCGAGCAGCAGCCCCTCGACCGAACCGAGGCCGCGCGTGCCCAGCGCGATCAGGTCGCAGCCGAGGCGGTCGGCGGCGGCGCAGATCGCCTCGGCGACCGTGCGCTCGGTATCGAACACGGCTTCGCGGCCGCAGGGAAAGCCCCCGCGCGGAAGCACCGCGGACAGCGCGTCGAGCGCGCCGCGGCGGGCCTCGGCCGCGGCGGCGTCGATCTCGGCGGGGCGCGCGCCGCCGCGGCGCAGCATCGACAGCTCCGGCGCGTCGGCGACGGCGAGGGCGACCACGTCGGACGGCGCGGTGAGGCCCAGAGCGCGCACGGCGGCGAGCGCGGCGGCGGAGGCCGGCGAGCCGTCGAGCGCGAGCAGCATCCGCCGGTAGCCGCCTTCGGGCGCGGTGTGGACGCTGAGCACGGGCACGGCGGCGGCGCGGATCACGCGCTCGGCGGTCGTGCCCTCGAAGATGTCGCGGATCAGCCGCCTGCGGTGCGGGCCGACGACGACCGCCGCCGCGCCTTCGGCGATCGCCTCCGCCGCCAGCGCCTCGGCGGGATCGCCGAGGACGATGCGCGCGGCGATCTCGGCGCCCGTCGCGAGGGAGAGCTCGACCGCGCGGTGCGCCAGCGTCGCCTCGGCGGCGCGGCGATGCGCGGCGAGCACCGCCTCGGGCTCCTCGTCGTCGAGGGCGTGGACGAGGTCGAGCGTCCAGCCCTTGCGGTGCGCGACGAGGGCCGCGCGGGCCTCGGCGATCCGCGAGCGCTCGGAGAGGTCGGTCGCGGCGAACAGGCGGGGCATGGCGCAGATCCTCCGTTCCGGCGCCCGCGCCGGCGGGCGCTTGTTCGGGCCCAGGTCAGTCTCTATCAAGAGACCATCCGCCACAACTGCAAGAGGAGCCGCGCCGCATGGCTTTCACGCTCGCCGATCTCGTGACGCAGTCTCCCTTCGCGGAAATGGCGGCGCTGCTCGTGCTGGCGGCGGTGGTGGGCTATCTGGGGTTGCTGCTGCGCCAGCCGCTGATCGTGAGCTTCATCGCCGTGGGGCTGATGGCGGGGCCGGCGGGACTGGGGATCGCGCGGTCGCAGGAGCAGATCGAACTGCTGGCTGAGCTCGGCATCGCGGTGCTGCTGTTTCTGGTGGGCACCAAGCTCGACGTGAAGCTGATCCGCTCGCTCGGCGCCGTGGCGGTGACGACCGGGCTCGGGCAGGTGGCGTTCACCTCCCTGTTCGGCTTCCTGATCGGGCTGGGCCTCGGCTTCGACTGGGTCACGAGCCTTTACGTGGCGGTCGCGCTGACCTTCTCGAGCACGATCATCATCGTCAAGCTGCTGTCGGACAAGCGCGAGATCGACTCGCTGCACGGGCAGGTGGCGCTGGGCTTCCTGATCGTGCAGGACCTGTTCGTCGTGTTCTCGATGGTGGCGCTGTCCACCATCGGCTTCGGCGCAGGGGCGGGGGACGAGGCGGGCGGCGGAGGCGGCGCGCTCTGGCCCATCCTGCGGACCGTGCTGCTGGCGGCGGCGCTGCTGGCGGCGGTGATCGGCTTCGTGCGCTACCTCGCCGACCCGCTGACCGGCCAGCTGGCGCGGGCGCCGGAGCTGCTGGTGACGTTCTCGATCGGGCTGACGGCGATGCTGGCGGCGGTGTCGGACGCGATCGGGCTCGGCAAGGAGATCGGCGGGCTGCTGGCGGGCGTGGCGCTCGCCTCGACGCCCTATCGCGAGACGATCTCCTCGCGGCTGGCGCCGCTGCGCGACTTCCTGCTGCTGTTCTTCTTCATCGCGCTCGGCGTGCATCTCGACCTGTCGCTGATCGGCGAGAACCTCGGCGCGGCGGCGATCTTCTCGGTGTTCGTGCTGGTGGGCAACCCGCTGATCGTGCTCGCGATCATGGGGGCGATGGGCTACCGCAAGCGCACCGGCTTCCTCGCCGGGCTGACCGTGGCGCAGATCAGCGAGTTCTCGCTGATCTTCGTGGCGATGGGGGTGAGCCTCGGCCATGTCGAGGGCGAGGCGCTGGGGCTCGTCACGCTGGTCGGGCTGATCACCATCGCGGCCTCGACTTACATGATCACCTATTCGCACCAGCTCTACGCGCTGTTCGCCCCGGCTCTCGGCGCGTTCGAGCGCCGGCGCGCGCTGCGCGAGCCGCAGCCGGACGAAGCCGAGACGGCGGGCCGGTTCGATGCGGTTGTGTTCGGGCATGGGCGCTTCGGCTCGGCCATCGCGCAGCGGCTCCGGTCGGCGGGGCGGCGCGTGCTGTGCGTGGACTTCAACCCCGTCGAATTGCGGCGGGCGCGGGCCGAGGGGTTCGCGGCGATCTTCGGCGACGCCAGCGACCCCGCCTTCGTGGCCGACCTGCCGCTGTCAGGCGCGCGCTGGGTGATCGCGGCGACGCCGTCGCATGCGGGGGGCGTGACGCATGACGACCCGCGGCGGTCGCTGCTCCAGGCGCTGGCGTCGATCGGCTTTGCGGGTCAGGTCGCCGTGACGGTGCGCTGGGCGACCGAGCGGCAGGCGCTGCTGGACGCCGGCGCCACGCTGGCCTTCGAGCCGTTCGAGGATGCCGCCGACCGGGCGCTGGAGATGATCGAGGAGCGCGAGGCGGGGACTGTCAGCGGGTGAGCCTCGCGGGGGCGCAGGGCGCGGAGGGGCGGTTGTGCGCGGAGAGCGGACAGTGGCGGAGGCTCTCCGCTCACCCCTTGGTCCGTGCGACCTGCGCGGACCGCGCCCTCCCTCCCCCCAGGGAGGGCGCCTTGCAACGCCGCAAGCAGCGGAGCCGTCGAAGTATTTGAACGCCAAAAACCGCTTAGCGCAGTCGTCGCGCAGCGCCCACCCGAGATCGGGCGCGGTCCTCAGCGCCCATGCCGACCGGCGGAAACCCGCGCCTTCGCGCCCTCACCCCTTCAGGCCGCGCGCCAGCCCCGCGACGCCGAGCTCGATCAGGCGCAGCGCCTCCTCGAAGGCGGCCGGGCCGTCGTAATAAGGGTCGGGAACGGGTTCGCCCTCGAGCCCCGCCGCGTGGTCGAGCAACAGCGACAGGCGGGCGGTGGCGTCGGAGGGGCGCAGGTGGCGGAGGGCTGCGAGGTTGTCGGCGTCCATCGCGCAGATCACGTCGAAGCGGCGGAAATCCTCCTCGGCCACCTGCCGCGCCCGCTGGCCGGCGATGTCGCAGCCGCGGGCGCCGGCGGCGGCGATCGCGCGCGGGTCGGGGGCGGCGCCGAGATGCCACGCGCCCGTGCCCGCGCTCTCGACATGCAGGTCGAGCCCGAGGCGCGCGGCCTCGGCTTCGAGCGCGCCCTGCGCCATCGGAGAGCGGCAGATGTTGCCGAGGCAGACCATCAGGACCGAACTCCGGATCGGCTGTTTCGACATGGGCGCCTCGTTGTCCAGACCTGCGGATTTGACATGGGCTTGTCGTGATTTCACGCTAAGGGAGACTGTATCTCAACTTTGAAGGAAGCTCCAACATGCGCCTCGCCCTCCTCGCCGCCGCCGCCCTGTCGCTCTCGCCGATGCTGGCCGACATCGCGGTCGCCGACGCCGCCGACGACGCCGTGAAGGCGCGCCGCGCCTATTTCACGCTGCTCGGAGCCAATGTCGGGCCGCTCGCCGCCATGGCGAAGGGCGAGGTCGAGTACAGCGCCGAGACGGCGACGCTGCACGCAGACAATCTCGGCGCGCTGAGCGCGGTGATGATCGCGCCGCATTTCCCCGAGGGCACCTCGAAGGACGACCGCTTCGGCGACACCCGCGCGCTTCCCAACATCTGGACCGATTTCGCCGGGTTCGCGGAGAAGGCCGAAGGGTTGGCGACGGCGGTGGCGGCGCTGCAAGGCGTCGCGGGCGCCGGCCGGGCGGAGCTCGGCGGCGGGGTCCAGCAGGTCGGCGCGGCTTGCAAGGCCTGCCATGACGATTACCGCGCGGCGGATTTCTGAGCTTGGCCGACGGCGCGAATCCCGAGGCGGATGTCGAGCGCATCCGCCTCTGGGACCCAGGCGTGCGGGCGTTCCACTGGGCGCTCGCGGCGCTGGTCACGGCGAGCTGGCTGCTCGGCGAGTTCGGTCCGGCGATCATGACGATGCATTTCTGGTCGGGCTACGCGATCTGCGCGTTGCTGGCGTTCCGGCTGGTTTGGGGCGTGGTCGGGCCGCGCCCGGCCCGCTTCGCCGCCTTCCTCGCCGGGCCGAAAACGGTGCTGAACTATGCGCGCACGCTGCCCGAGCGCGCGCCGAGCCGCTGGCGCGGGCACAATCCGCTTGGCGGCTGGGCGGTGGCGGCGCTGCTGGCGCTGCTTGCGGCGCAAGTGGCGACCGGGCTGGTCGCGGACCCCGAGGACTACATCAATGTCGGGCCGCTCGCCGACATGGTCTCGGCGGACATGCGCCGGACGGCGACGGCGTGGCACCATCGGATCGGGTCCGCGCTGCTGGCGCTGGTGGCGCTGCATGTCGCAGCGGTCGTCTTCTACAAGCTGTGGAAGCGCGAGGATCTGATCCGACCGATGATCGACGGATGGAAGACGGTTCGGCGGGAGTGAGGCGCGAGAGCCGGCCCGAAGTCATCTGAGACGGGCGGGCGCCCTCAGCCGCCCTCGAAGGCGCAGAGCGCGTGAACGTCCACGCCGAGGCCTTCGAGCCGCTTCCTGCCGCCCAGATCGGGGAGGTCGATCACGAAGGCGCAGCCGAGGATCTCGCCGCCCAGCCGCTCGATCAGGCGGATGCCGGCCTCCGCCGTGCCCCCGGTCGCCAGCAGGTCGTCCACCAGCAGCACCGTCTCGCCCGGCTTGACCGCGTCCTCGTGGATCTCGACGATCGCGTCGCCGTATTCGAGCTTGTACTCCTGCGCGACGGTCTTCCAGGGCAGCTTGCCCTTCTTGCGGATGGGCGCGAAGCCGATCGAGAGCTGATGCGCGATGGCGCCGCCGAGGATGAAGCCGCGCGCCTCGAGCGCCGCGACCTTGTCGATGCGCAGCCCGGCATAGGGGTGCAGCAGAAGGTCGATCGCCATGCGGAAGCCGCGCGGATCGCCGAACAGCGTGGTCACGTCGCGAAAGAGGATCCCCTCCTGCGGGAAGTCGGGGATGGTCCGGATGTAGTCGCGGACGTTGAGCTGGCTGATCATCGGCGTGGTCCTTCGCGGCGACGGGCGGCGTGGAGTCAAAGCGCATCGGGGGCGGCGGAGCAAGTGTCGACGCGGGAGGCGTTTGCGCGCAGGCGCAAAGCCTGTATCTGGCGCATATGAGCATCTCCGGCCCCTTCTCACGTCTGCGCGAGCGCGCCCTGGGCCGGCTGTTCGACGATCCCGAAGGCGCGCCGCATCTGATCCGGCGGCTGATGGCCGACAATCTGCGCCTCTATGCGGCGCGCTACGCGCTGGCCTTCCTGTGCATGGCCCTGACCGCCGCCGCGACAGCGGCGTCGGCCTGGATCATGCGCGATGTGGTCAACGGCGTGTTCGTGGAGCGCAACGCCGCGCTGGTGGCGCCGATCGCGGCGGCGGTGGTCGCGATCTTCGCGGTGAAGGGCGCCGCGACCTATTTCCAGACGGTGATCCTCCAGCGCATCGGCGCGGCGCTGGTGGCGCGGGTGCAGAAGCGCATCGGCGACAACATCCTGTCGCAGGGCATGGACTTCTTCGACCGCTCGGAGATGAGCGACCTGACGACGCGGATGACCTTCACCGCCAACGCCGCGCGCACGCTGCTCGACACGCTGATCACCGCAGTCGGGCGAGACCTGCTGACGGTGCTCGCGCTGATCGGCGTGATGGTGGCGCAGGACCCTGTGATGGCCTTTCTCGCGCTGGTGGTCGCGCCGCCGGCGATCATCGGCGTCGCGGCGCTCCTCAAGCGGATGAAAAAACTCGCGCAGCGCGAGATGGCCTCGCTCGCGCGCGTCGTGCAGGCGCTCAACGAAATCGCGCGCGGCGCCCGCGTGGTCAAGGCGTATCGGCTGGAGGGGCGGATGCGCGGCGAGCTCTTCGCCGCCATCGAGGATGTCGAGCGGCGCGTGGTGGGCATGGCGCGGCTCAACGCGCTGTCGAGCCCCTTGATGGAGACGCTGGGCGGCGTGTCGGTCGCGCTCGTGATCCTCTATGCGGGCCATTCGGTGATCGACCGCGGCGGCGATCCCGGCGCGTTCTTCTCCTTCATGGCGGCATTCCTGATGGCCTACGAGCCCGCCAAGCGGCTGGCGCGGGTGCGGGTGAAGCTGCAATCCAACCTCGTCGGCGTGAAGCTGCTCTACGACCTGCTCGACGCGCCCCCCTCGATCGCCGACGCGCCCGGGGCCGCTGCGCTGGGGCCGGTGAAGGGCGAGGTCCGCTTCGAGGACGTCTCCTTCCGCTATCTCGACAAGCCGGCGCTGAACGGGCTGAGCTTCATCGCGCGCGCGGGCGAGACGACGGCGCTGGTCGGGCCTTCGGGGGCGGGCAAGTCGACCGTGTTCGCCCTGCTCGCCCGCTTCTACGACGCCGATGCCGGGCATGTGCGCATCGACGGGCGCGATGTGCGAGAGACGACTCTCGCCAGCCTGAGGGGCGCGATGGCGCTGGTGACGCAGGATGCGTTCCTGTTCTCGGCCTCGATCCGCGAGAACGTCATGGCGGCGCGCCCCGAGGCGACCGAGGCGGAGCTCCTCGCGGCGATGCGCGACGCGAATGTCGCGGAGTTCGCCGAGGCGCTTCCCGAGGGGTACGACGCGCAGGTCGGAGAGGGCGGCGGGCGGCTGTCGGGCGGGCAGCGCCAGCGGGTCGCAATCGCGCGGGCGATGCTGCGCGACGCGCCGATCCTGCTGCTCGACGAGGCGACCTCCGCGCTCGACGCGCAGTCCGAAGCGCGGGTGCAGGAGGCGCTGGGCCGGCTGATGCGGGGCCGCACGACGCTGGTGATCGCGCATCGGCTCTCCACCGTGCGCGACGCGCACCGCATCTGCGTGCTCGACGCGGGGGGCCTCGCGGAGAGCGGCAGCCATGCCGAATTGCTGCGGGCGGGCGGCCTCTACGCGACGCTGCACGCGCTGCAGTTCCGCGAGGAGGACGCGCGGGAATAGAGCGGAGATCGACCGGAAAGACGCGGGTCCTAGGCTGTGTGGACGAATCGACTCAGGTGGCTGTTTCCATATTTCCGGGCGGCGACGTCTGATTCATGGAGAGCCGACCTTGGGAGGGTTGGCGATGTCCACGAGGATGACGGAACGGG